>NZ_JACETT010000077.1:0-889 GCF_013912365.1 Thermoactinomyces intermedius | reverse complement strand
TTCCGGATTCTGCCGGGAAAAACGTTCTTCAAACAAAAGATCCGTACGGTATGTCACCATTCCGATCATCCGGGCGATGGACAATCCCCGAACCGGGCCTTTTGACGGATAATAATCCCCTCCCTGCCAATCCGGATCACTGACAATCGCTCTGCGCCCGATCGTGTTATAAGCCATGGACATGGCCGACAACGAGGCGGCGGTTGCAATCGGGATGCACTTTTCCATGAAATCCGGGTACATCACGGCAAACTCCAAAGCCAGCATCCCGCCCATCGATCCCCCGATCACTGCTTTCAAGCGGTGGATGCCCAGCTTCAAAAGTGCTTCATATTGCGCCCGCACCATGTCGCGAATGGTCACCTTGGGAAACCGGCTTCCATATGGTTTTCCGGTTCGCGGGTCCGTCGAAGCGGGACCGGTGCTTCCTCCACATCCTCCGAGCACATTCATCGTGATTACGGTGTATTGGCTCAAGTCAATATATTTGCCTGCGCCAATCAGTCCGTCCCACCATCCCGGATCCGACTCATTACCCACTGCATGGGCATCCCCGGTCAATGCATGGCAAACCAAAATCACCTGGTCTGTGCCGACCCGGCCCACTTTCTCATAAGCCAGTGTCACATCCGGCAAAATCTCCCCGCATTCCAATTCAAAAGATCCGATCGAGACCGTATCTTTTATCTCGACCAACTGTAATGTCATTTTTCATTCCCCCAAAAGCTCCTGAATAAAAACAGGAAGCCCTCTCCTTGAGCGAAGAGGGCTTCACGATCCGTCGCACGTTCCGTCAACCTCTTCTCATCTCTCAGGATTCAAATCCTGCAGGAATTGGCACCAACCGCTAATAACTAGCGAGGTTGCCGGGTTTCATCGGGCCAGTCCC
>NZ_JACETT010000076.1:0-2223 GCF_013912365.1 Thermoactinomyces intermedius | reverse complement strand
CGGTCCCGGATGCATGATGATGGCATCCGGCTTCATGAGCCGGGCCCGCTCACAGGTCAGCCCGAATTGCCTGAAATAGGCTCGTGCGGAAGAAAACAGCGTTTGGTCATGCCGTTCCAACTGCACCCGCAGCATCATCACCACGTCAGCTTCCCGGAGAGCATCTTCAAACGGCACATAAGGCGCCAGTTTTTCAATCTCTTCATCCCGCATCTCTTCCGGACCGCTCACCATGATCTCCATGCCAAACCGGGACAACGCCCAGAGATTGGAACGCACCACCCGGCTGTGCTTGATATCGCCGATCATCGCCACTTTCTTTCCTTCCAACTCTTTGAAATGCTTTCTCATGGTGTACAAATCCAACAAGGCTTGCGTCGGGTGTGCCAAGGATCCGGCCCCGGCATTGACGAGCGCGCATTCCGGCAGCCGGTCGGCCAATTCCTGAAAAACAAGGGGGTCCGCGTGCCGGATCACCACGACACGGACTCCGAGCGAAGACAAGGTTTTGACCGTGTCATACAGCGATTCTCCTTTGGCTGTGCTGGAAACTACCGGGGAAAAATGAAGCACTTCCATCCCCAACTTTTTTTCGGCCATTTCAAAGGAGAAGCGGGTCCGGGTGCTCGGCTCGAAGAACAGATTTGCCGCAAACCGTCCTTGATACGTCGCTTGTCCCGGTTGCCAATGCTCCTCCCAATACTGTGCCCGGTCCAAAAGCGATTGTATTTCATGTTTGGATAAATGCCCGGTATCAAACAAATGGTTGGGGGCGAACCTTCGTTTCGTCGCAGTCAAATGAATCCCTCCTGTCTGTCAGGCTGCTTCCGCCAACTCTTTTTGCCGCGAATCTTTTTCAGGCAAGACCAGATTGAGCAGAATGCCGGTGACGGTTGCCAACGCCATGCCTTCCAATTCCAGATGGATGTCGGCCAATTTCAGCAACGCTCCTCCGACCCCGATCACCAGAATGACCGAAGCAATTACCAGGTTGCGCCGGTTATCCAAGTTCACTTGGTTTTCAATCAGCATCCGCAACCCGCTGGAGGCGATGACACCAAACAACAGGATCGAAACGCCGCCCATCACCGGAGTGGGAATGGTTTGAATGAGTGCCGATATTTTTCCCACGAAACTGAACAAGATGGCCAGGACAGCCGTTCCTCCGATCACCCAGACACTGAAAATGCGGGTCATGGCCATCACCCCGATGTTTTCCCCGTAAGTGGTGGCCGGAGGGCCGCCGATCAAGGCAGCGATGCTGGTGGCAAGCCCATCCCCCAGTAAAGAACGGTGCAATCCGGGATCTTTCACCAAATCTCTTCCCATGATGTTCCCTTGTACCACCAGGTGTCCGATGTGTTCGGCCAACACCACCAACACCACCGGCAACATCACCACGGCCGCATGCCACGAAACAACCGGTGCCGTCAACTCAGGAACGGCAAACCATTTGGCTTCCCTCACCGCAGTAAAATCCACCATCCCCATCATCAAAGCCGTCAGGTATCCGCCAATCAACCCGAGCAACACCGGGATGAAGCGAAGGAATCCGCTGAATGCCAAATTGGCCGTGATGGCGATTCCCAAGGTGACCAGTGCCACGGTGAAGTTCTCCAAAGAATAAACTTGCAATTGAACCTTCCCGTTTTCCGGATCGACGGATTGAATGGTTCCGTCCAACGCCGCCCATCCGCTTGCGGTTTGCGGCATGTCCACGATCACTTCTTTTTTGCTGGCCATGTCCACCGCCGTACCTGCCAGCGAAAGACCGATGACTATCACCACCGAACCGATCACGACCGGGGGCAGCAAATGATCCAGCCATTTCACGCCAAACCGGTATACAATCAGGGCCACCACTCCGTAGGCAATCCCGACCAGGAAACATCCGAATAACGCTTCCCCCAGATGCTTCCCTCCTTGGGAGAGGGTGATCACCGGAACAATGAAGGCAAACGAAGATCCCAGATATGCCGGGATTTTGCCCCGTGTCACAATCAAATAGGCCAGCGTCCCGATTCCGCTGGATAACAGCGCGACGGCCGGATTCATTCCCGTCAACAACGGCACCAGCATCGTGGCGCCAAACATGGCGAACAAATGTTGAAAGCTGAGAAAGAGCCATGACAAAGCTTTGGGTTTTTCATGCACGTCCATGACAATTTTTTGTGAACTCATTGGCCTTAACTCCTTTGTTGGGATAAAAAAACGTCTCTTTGC
>NZ_JACETT010000075.1:0-672 GCF_013912365.1 Thermoactinomyces intermedius | reverse complement strand
TTTGCCTGTTCTATGTACTGCCCTTGTTTATTATTATGGGACTGGTGCCCTGGAATCAAGTCGGCGAGGCGGGAAGCCCGTTTGTCACTGTCTTTTCCGCTTTGGAATTAAAAGGCGTGGCGCACATCATGAATTTTATCCTGCTGATTGCCGTAACCTCCGCAGCCAACACCGGAATTTACTCCAGCTCCCGGGTGCTGTATTCGCTTTCGAAACAAAAAGAGGCACCTGCGATTTTCAGCCGGTTGAACAAAAACGGTGTGCCCATTTACAGCCTCATTCTATGCGCCGGCAGCTTGCTTCTGGGGTCAGTTGTCGCCATGGCGGCTGAAGAAAGCGTGTTTCAATACCTGATGGGAATTCCGGGTTACACCACCATCATGCTCTGGATCATCATTTGCCTTTCTCAGTTGAAACTGCGGAAACAATACAAGGAAAAACCTTTTTTCCAAATTCCTTTATACCCGTATTTGACGGGATTCACCCTGGCTGTTTTGTCGGTTATTTTCATCACACTGTTGCTGAATCCGGATAACATCATTAACAGCTTGGTCTTCCTGTCCATGATGATCGTTCTGTTTTGCGCAGCCCGGTTCAAATCAGGCCTTGCGGATCAGCCGTTGCCCGATTCTTCTTCTTGATTTTGTGCATGACAAATCCAAAGCCCCCTTC
>NZ_JACETT010000074.1:0-3230 GCF_013912365.1 Thermoactinomyces intermedius | reverse complement strand
TTTTTGGTGAATGAAGAGGAAACCGACACGTATGGATGGCTGGGGCAGGAAGAGGTGCTCTCTTTTGACGGGGATTCCTATCAACAAATTCAAGAAGCTTTGGAACACGGCGCAGAAATCCTGGATGGAAGGTTTGGCTCGCTTTGGGTTTTCGGGCAGGGAGAAGTGAAACATCCGGATTTTCGCCCGCTTCGTTTTTTGCCGGGATTGGGCTCATTGCTTGAAAAGGTGAAACATGTGCAAGTGGTGCCGGTTGCGTTTTATTATTCCATGACCGGACGTTTTCCGGAAGCTTGTGTCCAATTGTCTGCACCGATTGTGCCTTCCACTTTTGAACAGGGAAACCGCCGGGCGTGGATTGCCGCCTGCAGTAAGGAACTCACGTATCATCTGGATATGGTCAAAGAGCAGGTCATTTCCGAAAATCTTGGCGATTTTGAGTGTGTACTGGCAGGAACCATGGCCGGGGACCATCCGTGGCCGCCGGTGGAAGATTGGAAAAAACAGATTGAACAATGGATACAGAAAATAAAGAAAGGGTGACACACTCCATGAAAAAGGGAATTGTCATTGGAGGCGGGATTGCCGGACTGGTGGCCGCGATCCGGCTGGCGGCATATGGCTATGAAATCACCTTGTTGGAAAAACAAAAAGAGTTGGGAGGGCGCTGTCGTTCTTATCAGCTGAATGCTTACTTTTTTGATGGGGAATTCGTGCCGGTCATGATGCCGGAAGTGATCGGGGAAGTTTACCGGGAAGCAGGAGAGGAATTGGATCCCGACTTGCGTTTTATTCCGCTTCCGGTCAACAGCCGCCATTTTTTTTATAATAAAACGGTCATTGACTTGTCGGCCGATCCGGATTATATGATGGAACAACTGACAGCTTTTTCCCCGGAAGAGCAAAACCGTTTCTTTGATTATTTGTCCGAAGCGCAGCGGATGTATGAAGTGATTGAAGATTATGTGATACGCAAACCCAACCGCAGCTGGACTGATTTTTTCCGGAACAAGGCGGTTTGGCATGGTTTGAAAGCCCGCCCGTTTGAATCGCTGGATGCTTTTCACCGCCGCTACTTCAAGGACCACCGGCTGATCGCCATGATGAACCGGTATGCCCTGTACGTGGGTTCGTCTCCTTATCAGGCACCTGCAGCGTTGGCGATCTTAAGTTATTTGGAGATGGTGCACGGTTTAAGCTATGTCGAAGGCGGGAACCGGCGCTTGGTGGAAGCGTTGGTCCGGTTGGCCAAAAAGGTGGGGGTGATGATACATACCTCTTGTGAAGTGGAAGAGATCCTGGTCAAAGAAGGACAAGCGGCAGGGGTCAAGGCAGGCGGAGAAAAATGGGAGGCGGATTTTGTCATCAGCAATGTGGATGTGCAAGTAACGAAAAATAACTTCCTGGGAAGGAAAGAGGACAAACCGGAGCGGCTGAGCAGTTCCGGAATTTTGTGGTTGCTCGGGGTAAAGCAAAGCTATCCGCAATTGTTGCACCACAACTATTTTTATCCGGATGATGTCGGCCGGCAGTATATCGATATCTTTGAACAACAAAGATGGCCGGAGTCCCCTCTCATTTATGTCGGGAATTCCAGTGTGTCCGAACCGGACCGCGCCCCGGAAGGAGCCAGCAATCTCACGGTGATGGTGCCGGTGCCTTCGGGAAGCCGGGAGAATGTGGAAACCTACCGGGAACAACTGTTGTTTTTGCTGGATAAAGTATGGGGTTTGAAAGATTTGAAAGACCACATCGAAACGGAGCAAATCATGGGGCCGGCTGAGCTGGAGGAATTAACCAATGCCAAGGGCGGAGCCTTGAATGGCCGGGCTTTTCACGGCTTCCGGTCTTTGATCCGTCCGCCCATGAAAGATAAAAAAGTCCGGCGCCTGTATTACACGGGATCCACGACCTATCCGGGCCACGGAGGTGTTTCCGCCTCGGCTTTAAGCGGGCTCCATGTGGCACGGATTCTTCGCGATGATCATGAATACCTCATCGAAATGGAAGAAAAGCGGAAAGCAAAGCAATTAAAGAAAGAAGCCCGTCATGCTTCCAAAATAAAAACTGCTGACAAGGCACCGGTTTCCAGTCAGCAGAAAGGAATGAACGATTAATCCTTTGGAGTGTTTTTTTCTTCTTCTTTTTCCTTGCCGTTTAAGGCATCGCGGAAAGATTTCAACGTTTGTCCGGTGGCCCGTCCCAGCTCGGGCAGCTTTTTGGGCCCGAACAATAACAAGGCAACGAACAGAATGATGATGAATCCGGGTAATCCGATGTTTGCCATGATCTATCACCCCTTTATGTTGTTTATTATAATCTTTCCATCCGGTTTGTACCAGTGATGCTTTTGTCAGCCGTTTCCCGTGAAGATTTTTCTTTGATTGAAAGAAAAAAAGTGTTTGAATGGATTGAATCCGGAACCCGGTTATGGTAAGATCGTAAAAAATCAGGACAATGAATAAATATTGCTCGCTTATCATGTGGACTAGAGGCGCGGCTTTTATGAGTACTTATCCGGAGTGTCGGGACACGAGGATGGACAAGGAAAGGAAAATGCCGCCGAAGCTTGTGGGAAATCCCGATTGAACACAAGCTGGTGTTGTGCTCGAACAGGGGCAACACTGTCACAGAAGCCACGGCTTTTGTGGAGAGCTAATCCGCAGGGATTATGCGGGCTGGAGCGTTGGAAACCAAGGCGACAGCAAGCTATCTCTGCTGTGGCCTTCTGTTTTTTCTGAGCGAGTTTAGTCCAGCTGAGGAAAGAGGAGAGGAACCATGGGGATCGTTGTGCAAAAGTTTGGCGGTACTTCGGTGGGCGATGTCGCCAGGATTCACAAAGTGGCAGACCGAATCGCTGAAACCGCAAGGCAGGGACATCAGTGTGTCATCGTGGTGTCAGCGATGGGAAAATCCACTGACGAGCTGGTCCACCTGGCCAATGAGATCAGTTCGCATCCGGAACCGAGAGAGATGGATATGCTCTTGGCCACAGGAGAACAAGTCAGCATCGCTTTGTTGACGATGGCGCTTAAAGAACGGGGATTGAAAGCAAGATCCATGACGGGATGGCAAGCCGGAATCCAAACCGATCATGTGCATGGAAAAGCGAGGGTGACAAAGGTCCGCACCGAAGCCGTGCTTGAATGCCTGAACCAGGGTGAAGTCGTTGTGGTCGCAGGATTTCAAGGGATTTCCCCGGAGAATGAGATCACCACATTGGGACGCGG
>NZ_JACETT010000073.1:0-737 GCF_013912365.1 Thermoactinomyces intermedius | reverse complement strand
ATCAGGCATTGGGTGATCGGGCTGTAACGGAGCCCGTTTTCAACAATCTCCCGCAATTCTTTTTCGTCTTTGGCGATGCCCCCTCCGGTTCCGCCCAGTGTGTAAGCAGGCCGGACGATCACGGGATAGCCGGTTTCGCCGGCAAACCGGAGTGCTTCGTCGACCGTGTGCACAATCGCGCTTTCCGGAACCGGCTCTCCCAGCTCCTGCATCAATGCCCGGAACGAATCGCGATCCTCTGCACGGATGATCGCTTGCAGATCGGTTCCCAGAAGACGGACGCCTTCCCGTTCCAAAACCCCTTGTTTGGCCAATTCCACCGCCAAGTTTAAGCCTGTTTGCCCTCCCAGGGTGGGCAAAAGGCCATCGGGACGCTCTTTGCGAATCACTTGCGTGATAAATTCGGCGGTCAGCGGTTCAATATAGACGCGATCTGCCATGTTGGTATCGGTCATGATCGTGGCCGGATTGCTGTTGACCAAAACCACTTCCAATCCTTCTTCTTTCAGCGCCTGGCACGCTTGCGTCCCGGCGTAGTCGAATTCCGCGGCCTGCCCGATCACGATCGGCCCGGAACCAATCACCAAGATTTTTTTCAAGGTCGGATCTTTAGGCATTGACGGTCTCTCCCTTCCGTGCAAAAGACTCCATCATCTCAAGAAAACGGTCAAACAGATAACCCGAGTCAAGCGGGCCCGGTGCCGATTCCGGATGATATTGGACGGTGAACACCGGCA
>NZ_JACETT010000072.1:0-5872 GCF_013912365.1 Thermoactinomyces intermedius | reverse complement strand
ATATATAATAATTATGTCTGAAACGTAAAATTTAAAAAATATTTGCCATAAAATGAAATATTTCGTGATGGAAAAAGAAGCAAAAATTGACGCATTTTTTATTTTACCCGGATAAGGCGAAAATTGCAAACAATTGTTCGTTTGCGAAGAAAGGGGAATGAAGATGCCGGATCATGACGTGATTTATCAAGAACAAGCTTCCATGTATGACCGGTTGATTTCCAAACAAAAAAGCGTGATCCCTTTTCTTGAAAAAATCCATTCAGGAAAAGGAGCCGATATTGTGGACATAGGGGCCGGGACCGGAAGGCTGACCGTGCCGCTGGCAAAAGTTGCCCGCAGTATCGTGGCCTTGGATGAATCAGCCGGGATGCTGGCTGTGACGGCAGAAAAGCTGAAAGCGGAGGGACTGGATCATTGGCAGGTGCAGGTGGCCGATCATCGCCGCCTTCCGGTGGAAGATGACCAAGCCGATTTGGTGGTGGCCGGATGGAGCATCTGTTATCTGGCCAGTTCCAATCATCCGACATGGAGAAAAAATTTAAGCCAAATCATCGGGGAGATCCGGCGTGTCTTGAAACCGGGGGGGACCGTCGTCATTTTTGAAAC
Source organism: Thermoactinomyces intermedius (assembly GCF_013912365.1). Lineage (NCBI taxonomy): Bacteria > Bacillati > Bacillota > Bacilli > Caryophanales > Thermoactinomycetaceae > Thermoactinomyces > Thermoactinomyces intermedius. The sequence continues at coordinate 5,263 of NZ_JACETT010000072.1, read as the reverse complement.
GATGGGAACCGCCACCGAAGAACCGGATCCTCCGGATTTTTTACGCCGGTATTACCGGGCTCTGGAAGAAGAATACGGTTTTTCCCATTCGGTCATCCGCACTGATTACACATTCCGGGATCTGGACGAAGCGGAAGAATTGACACGCTTTTTCTTTGGCGATGAAGTGGCGGACAAAGTGAGAAAAAACGGCTGTGTGCAAGTGCCCGAATGGGCGGGCGTATGGTGGCGGTCATGGTGAGCCGGTGATACGGAATCAAGGGTTTCGTGATAAAATAAACATAGTCTGTTCATGAAGGGATGAGTTGCATGGAAATGATCGACGCAGATCTGTTAAACAGGATCCGCAGCCAAAAACCCTTGATTCACAATATCACCAACGTGGTGGTGACGGCATTTACAGCTAACGGGTTGCTTGCATTGGGAGCATCCCCTGTCATGGCTTATGCCAAGGAAGAGGTGGCTGACATGGCCAAGCTCTCGCAAGCGCTCGTTTTAAATATCGGCACGCTTCAAACCGACGTGGTGGAAGCCATGATCATTGCCGGCAAATCAGCCAACCGGCACGGGGTTCCGGTCATCTTTGACCCCGTTGGCGTGGGCAGCACCCCCTACCGGCTGGAAATGGCGCAAAAAATTTTGTCGGAAGTAAACGTTTCGGTGATCCGGGGAAACGCCGGGGAGATTTCCGGATTGACCGGTCAGACCGGATTGACCAAAGGCGTGGATGCGCAGGAGGAAGAAACCGCCGGTTTGGTGGAAAATGCAGACGCATGCGCAAAATCCTTCAAAGCGGTGGTGGCAATGACCGGCAAGGAAGATCTCATCACGGACGGATCCACTCATTATTTGGTGCAAAACGGCCATCCTTTATTGATGAAAGTAACCGGCACGGGTTGCCTGCTTTCTTCTGTATTGGGAGCCTTTACCGCAGTGGGGGCAAACCATTTACAGGCCGTCGTCACCGGTGTCGCCGCCTATGGGGTGGCAGGCGAATTGGCGGCTGAAGAAACAGGAGAAAAGGGCCCCGGATCTTTCCAAACGGCCTTTTTGGATCAACTGCATTGGGTTACTGACAAAGATTTGCAATCAATGGCCCGGGTGCAAAAGGTCAATCCGTAGCAGAACACACCCTGCAACAGTCTCCGTCCGGAGATGAACCACCAATGGAAAGGATGTCCGTTTATGTTATTAAGTGTTTTGGACCAATCCCCGATCCCTGAGGGGAAAAATGCCGTGGAAGCTTTGGCGGATACGACCCGGTTTGCCCAAGAAACCGAAAAAATGGGTTATCATCGCTTTTGGGTGTCCGAACACCACTTTACCCAAAGCTTGGCCGGATCGAGCCCGGAAGTTTTGATCAGCCATTTGGCGGCCAAAACTTCCCGCATGCGGATCGGTTCCGGAGGCGTGATGCTTCCGCACTACAGCCCGTATAAAGTGGCAGAAAATTTCAAGGTGTTGGAGGCACTTTATCCCAACCGGATTGACTTGGGGGTGGGAAGAGCACCGGGTGGCATGCCGCTGGCGACCCGCGCCCTGCAGGAAGGCAAGGAAACGTTGGGACATGACACATATCCGGAGCAATTGAAAGACCTGATCATTTATCTGTATGATTTGGCGGAGGAAAATGAAAAGTTCCCCGGCCTGTTGGCCACCCCGCAAATCGAAACGGCTCCGGAACTGTGGTTGTTGGGCTCCAGCGGAGGTAGTGCGTCGCTGGCTGCCGAATACGGGGCAGGTTATTCGTTTGCCCAGTTTATCAACGGAGCCGGCGGGGAAGAAGTGACCCGCTATTACCGCGAGCATTTCCGACCTTCCCGGATCAACCAAAAACCGCGGACAATGGTCTCCATTTTTGCGGTGTGCGGCGAAACGGAGGAAGAAGCGGAAAAACTGGCTAGCTCGCTCGATTTGTCCTTGCTCTTGATTGAGAAAGGAGAAGCCCGGGGCGGAATTCCTTCTGTGGAAACGGCATTAAATTATCCCTATGACGCGTTTGACCGGTTCCGCATCAAAGAAAACCGCAAACGGGTGGTTGTTGGCGATCCCGCTCATGTCAAGGAAAAAATTCTCCGGCTGAGCGAAGCGTATCAAGCCGATGAGGTGATGCTGGTTTCCATCATGCATGACTTTGAAGCCAAGCTGAAATCTTACCGGTTGATCGCCGAAGCGTTTGACATGATCTGAAAAACAGAAGGCAGGGCACTCACCGCCCTGCCTGTTATTTTGTTTCTTCGATGACACCGCAAGCGATCCGGTCCCCGGCATTTCCGGCAGGATCCGACTTCAGGTCATCGGCTTTTTCATGAATCACCAGGGCGGTTCCCCCGCTTTTCAGCAGCGAATGGGATGCTTCCGGATTCAGCGTCACGCCGTCCACAGTCAAGGTGACATCCACTTTTCCGTCCGGATTCACGGTGATGTTGTCCAAATCCCCGGCATGGGCTCCTTCCGGGTTTTCTTTTCCGTGTTTTTTGCCTTTCGGATTAAAATGTCCGCCGGCCGATTCGAAATCCGGCGCTTCGCATTGGCCGGTTTCATGGATATGGAAGCCATGTTCGCCGGGAGCCAGGTGATTTGCCGTGAGATGAATTCGCACGCCATGTTCATCCTCTGTGATTCTCGCTTGTCCCACGGAATGGCCCTCACCATTGGTCAGATTGGCCACCGCTTTAAGCAGAGGGGTTCCTTCCGGCGTTTTTTCTTTCGTTGCATGGGGATCCCCGGGAGCCGTGGCATCTTCGCTCGGGGAGCATCCCAAGCTTCCCGCCGTCAGCAACACGAGCATGGAAAAAAGAGACAAGAAGCGCATGGTGGCATTCCTCCTGAAAGAAGGATTTCCCTCATTATTCAAATAATTCAATGATTTGTCAAGGATTCCCGGGGAGAAGGGGGGAAGGGGACTCATTGGGATTGGATATTTTTATATAATAGAACTGAAAGGAGCGGATAAGTGGTGAAAACAGCGGATTTATGTGATCATTATTCGTCACTGGGTGTGTGTGAAAACATTTTTTTGAATTTTGGAAAGAAAAAGCGGTTTAACGGCCCGATTCATACGGTGAAAGTGTTTGAAGACAATGTACTGGTCAAAGAAGCTTTACAAACCGTTCCCTCCGGTGCCGTGTTGGTCGTCGACGGAGGCGGTTCCAACCGCTGCGCTTTGATGGGGGACCGGCTGGCTACAATCGCCGTGGAGCGGAACCTGGCCGGCGTCATCATCAACGGTTGCATTCGCGATTCAGCCGAAATCAATGAAATGGATCTCGGCGTTCGGGCCCTTGGCACCTGCCCCGTCAAAAGCAAGAAAGAAGGAAAAGGCAAGCGGGACATCACCGTCTCCTTCGCCGGCGTTCACTGGAAACCAGGCTGGTATGCTTACGCCGATGAAGATGGCATTGTGCTCTCGGACAAGCCCTTGACCTTGGACTGAAAAATGGTCGTCGACCCCCGGCGGAAAAGAAATCCCGGGGGTCAAATGATACGGAATATTCCTGCAATATTCTCAAGGTGATTGAAAAAACTTAATATGTCTTCCTTGTCATTTCAGAAGGATTGACCGCAAAAAAACAAAGGATCCGGTTGCCTTGGGGCTTCCTTTCAGTTTTTGATTGCGGAAAAATGGTCTCAGAGGAGGGCGAAATCATGCAAGGGAAACGATCCGATCGTCTTTGGCTGAGAATTTGCGCTGTCATCATTATCTTTTCAGGTGTTTTGGAAGCAATGAACAACGGGATGGATGCTCTTTTGCCCTTGTCATTGGGGGTGTCTGTTGTTCTTTATGTATTTTCTAATCTGGATATCAGAAGGAATGATGAAAGAACTCAGTTGATCAAAGGCAAGAGTGGATTTTTGGCTTATGCAATCGGTCTGATCAGTGTCGGGGTTGTATATGCTTCTTCAAGAGCGAATCTTATTGATACCGAATCCGGTGTTTTGATTGCTTTGTCCATTTTTATGATTTCTTATCCTTTGTGTCTGGTTGTGTACAGCCGCTTAAATGAATGAGATGGCAAAGATACCTGTGATTCAATTCTGAAATCCATCGGATTTTCTTTTCCTGTGTTCTTTAAATTCAAATAGTTTGACGAAAATGTAGACCAGTAAAGAGGATATCGTTGAGTTATCCGGGCTGTCCTCAAAGACGGTCTGTTACATAAGAGACCGCCAGCCCGTAAGTAAAGAAACCACATGAGCTGTAAAGAAAAGAAAGAACAAATAACATTTCAACATCATCGTTGTCTAAAGGATAAGAGGCATCAGAAAAAATGATGATATATAAAAACTTATAGTAAACAGCAAATGACAAAGCGGCAAAAAATAATGCCAACAACCTTTTTCCGAAACCGATCATAAGAATCCTCTTTGTTTTTGGTATAAATATTATATAGAATATAGAGAATATTAACAAAAAAAGATTTTAAAGAGTGTACATAAGCGAAAAGGGGATGCTCAATATTTCATAACCTAAAAAAAACAGATTTCCTTGGGTTCTTTTTGTCGCAGTAAGTCTTTCCTTTTCACTCGCCAATTCTTCAGTGATCTCCCCGGGAGATCGTTTCTGGACCGTGGTTTTCTTCTAACACTGGCTCAGGTTCAACCAGGATCGAAAAAGAGCAAAGTCAATCATGGATTATTCAATCGGCCTTCCAGCCGGAGGATCCCCCGCTGTATAATTGTCGCTTGCATTGTATTTTCACCTTTTCCTATATTCTATTTTACCAATAAGAAATTATTTTCTGGATATTTATGATGGATTGTTGCTTTCTAAGTACTATCCACATAGATTAAGGTGTGGAAGTGTTTGAATGACAAATCAACTTTTCCGATTCTCTTGAAATTCAAAGAGTTTCACACAAACAAATACAAATAAAGCAGCGGTTGTTGAGAAATATCCAATCCAATGGGTTGTATCGATTTGTAAAATCCACCGGTCAGCCATCCATCCAAACAAACTGTAGCAGAGCAATGCAATCCCGTGTTTCCACGGGTTCTGAACTGAATGCAAAAGCCGGTCGGTTACATAAGAGACTGCCAGTCCGTAAGTAAAGATTCCGCAACCGCCATATATAAAAGAGAAAACGAACATTGTTTCAACCGTCGAACTGTCTAAAGCAGGATCATCGATGATACCGAGAAACATATAATATATGGCAAATAACAAAGTGGCAAAAAATAATGCCAGCAACCTTTTTCCGAAACTGATCATGGGAATCTCCTTTGTATTTTATACAAAAATTATATTAAAAATATATAATAT
>NZ_JACETT010000071.1:0-8213 GCF_013912365.1 Thermoactinomyces intermedius | reverse complement strand
TCTCAAGAATTAACGAGTCATGTCTTCACTCTTCAGTTTTCAAGGAACACTTCATTTCACTTTGTTTGTGCCACTCTCTCGCGGCGACAAATATGATATTATCATCTTCCCCGACACAAGTCAACACCTTTTTTTAAATTTTTTTCTCCGTTACAAAAAACCTCCGATAATGCTATGCGGGTCCTTTGATTGAGCTGCTTTCTTTTCGGTTCGCTCTCCTCATCGATATAAGGGAACTTTTTCAATCGGGCAAAGAGTTTTTGGATCCCTTCCTCCCCGAATTGTCCGACCAACTGCCTGTACCGGACATAACTGTTTAAATAATATTGGTGTGCTTTTTCAGCCGGCAATTTTTCCAACGGCGTGTTTTCCAGATCCGCAAGCGGCCACGTTCTCTCCAATAATTCCACATGATGATTCACATGAAGCTCCGGCATCAAATGCGCTTCATAGTACATCGCTGCCCCTTCCTGTAACCAGTAAGCGGCGTTATCATTGGTCAAATCACTCACCGCCTGGTGCGCCAGTTCATGGATCATTCCGAAAGCCAGTTGATCCGGTGCCGTGCGTCCGGCAAAAAACTTGATGGATTGATTGGCCTCATGCCATCCTCCGGCCCACCGGGGCAATGAAGGTTTCACCGACTGACGAAACCACTCGGAATCATGATACAGCTTCACTTCCATTTTTTGCGGATGCCAATCCAAACGCTTTTGCAGTTTGCCGGCGGCTTTTTTCAAGGTATGATAAGCAATCTGTGCATTCATCTTTAAAGCCGGATCCGAGTAATAAACCGTGATCTTTTGGTCTCCCCATTGTTCAAAAGCCAAGTCCGACTCTTTCCACCCCCGGGGTGTCAGACGCAACCGGACCGGCCACCGGACACTCACCGGTTCTCCCTTGGCTGAATAAACCTGTTCCACCACGGCGCACACCGTCTTGTCCCGATCCGGCATCACAGACAGCACATTCAAATGAAAAGAATCCGGATCCACCTCTTTCATCGCATCTTGAAACCAACGCTTCTGCTCTTGCCTGTAAAACGTATTTTCAGCATCGATGGTTTGGAGAAACAGGTCAAGTTTCCGGCTGTGAACGGCCTGCTCCTTTTGTTTCATCACTTGCCCAACAGCACGACAAACATCCGGCTCCAACTTCCGGCAGGATTCCTGAGCCATCCCCTGCGCCGGCAAAACCAACAGGAACAAGCTCCAGAAAACCCCGGCCACCACACATTTTCGAAACATAACTTTCCTCCTTTCCGTTTAGTCTTTGAAACAAAAGACAAAGTATGCAAAGAAAAAAGCTTTCCCCCGTAACAGGAGAAAGCTTCGTCCATTGCTTCAGACGGCTCCCAAAAAGATAAACCGCAAAGCAAAGATAATCCCCAAAATATAAACAATCACATTCACTTTTTTCCCTTCGCCGGCCACCAGCTTGCACAAAGGATAAAAAACAAAGCCGGCGGCGATTCCCGTTGCAATGCTGAAAGTCAACGGCATAAAGATCACCGTGATGAATGCGGGAATCGCTTCACTTAAGTCATCCCATTCAATCTTTTTCAAGCTTCCGGCCATCAACACACCCACAATGACCAATGCCGGCGAAGTAATGGCCGAAACGGAGGCCAGCGACTCAATCAACGGGTAGAAAAACAAAGCTCCCAAAAAACAGACCGCCGTGACAACCGATGTCAGCCCGGTGCGTCCCCCGGTGGCCACTCCCGCCGAAGACTCAATATAAGAAGTCACGGTGGAAGTGCCGAACACGGCTCCCAACATGGTGGCCACCGAATCGGTAAACAGTGCCCTTCCCGCACGAGGGAGTTTGTTATCTTTCAGCAGTCCGGCCTGGCTGGCCACTCCCACCAGCGTCCCTGCATTATCAAATAAATCCACAAACAAGAAAGCAAAAACAATTGTAAAAAGACCCAGTTCCAAAGCTGCCGGAACATCCAGCTTCATAAAAGTCGGCGCCATGCTCGGCGGCAGGGCAAAAAAGTCGGCCGGCACCTGAACCTGACCGGTGATCATTCCGGCCACCGCGGTAATCAACATGCCGATAAAAATCGCGCCTTTCACTTTTCGCACCATCAATACCGTGGTGATAAACAAACCAAAGATGGTAAGCAAGATCTCCGGTTTTTCCGTCAGATGCGGATTGATCATCACAAACGTGGATTCCGAATCCACAATGACATTGGCATTTTTCAAGCCGATGAATGCAATAAATATCCCGATCCCGGACGAAACGGCATACTTCAGCCCGGAGGGAATCGAGTTGATGATAAGCTCGCGCACTTTCGTCACGGTTAACAGAAAAAAGATGATTCCGGATATAAAGACGGCTCCCAGTGCCGTTTGCCAGGGCACTTTCATGCCCAAAACGACCGTGAAAGTGAAATAGGCGATCAATCCCAATCCGGGAGCCAGCGCAATGGGGTAATTGGCAATCACCCCCATCAAAAATGTGCCGACGGCGGCGGAAAGAGCCGTTGCCACAAAAACGGCTCCCATATCCATTCCCGCCTGCCCCATCATGGACGGGGAAACCAGCAAAATATACGCCATCGTGAAAAACGTGGTCACACCGGCCAGCACTTCGGTCTTCACATCGGTCTTATGTTCGCTCAAATGGAAAAAACGTTGGATGACTGACATGATTTCTACCTTTCCTTCCCGATCATTCCCATTCAATGGTTGATGGCGGCTTCGAAGTGATATCGTAGACCACCCGGTTTACATCTTCAACTTCATTGATGATGCGGTTTGAAATTCTTTCCAGCACATCATACGGAATGCGCGCCCAATCCGCGGTCATCCCGTCCACCGAGGTGACGGCACGGATTCCCACCGTGTAAGCATAGGTCCGGACATCGCCCATGACTCCCACACTTTTGAAGTCGGGCAAAGTGGCAAAATACTGCCAGATCTCTTTGTCCAAACCGGCTTTTTGAATTTCATCCCGCAAGATGGCGTCCGCTTCACGGACAATTTCCAATTTCTCTTCGGTCACTTCGCCAATCACGCGGATTCCCAGTCCCGGCCCCGGGAAAGGTTGACGCCAGACAATTTCAGCCGGAAGCCCCAGTTCTTCCCCGACTTTCCGGACTTCATCTTTAAAGAGCGTATTGAGCGGCTCAATCAATTCCATCTTCATGTCTTCCGGCAGACCGCCGACATTGTGGTGGGATTTAATCGTATGAACCGTGTCCGTCCCGGACTCCACCACATCGGTGTACAAAGTCCCTTGCCCGAGGAAACGGTGATCCCCGAACTTGGCGGATTCTTCTTCAAAGACGCGGATAAATTCATTCCCGATGATTTTCCGTTTTTGTTCCGGATCGGTAACGCCTTTCAACTTGCCCAAAAAGCGGTCTTTGGCATCCACTTTCACCAGGTTCATTTGGAAGTTTTCCCCGAATGTTTTCACGACGCTGTCCGCCTCGCCTTTGCGCAACAAACCGTGATCCACGAACATGCAGGTCAACTGGTCACCGACCGCTTTGTGGATCAATGCCGCAACCACCGAGGAATCCACGCCTCCGCTTAACGCGCACAACACTTTTTGGTCTTGAACCCGTTCGCGGATTTCTTGGACGGCATGATCGATAAACGATTCCATGCTCCAGTTTCCTTCACAACCACAAATTTCATACAAGAAATTGGAAATCAATTGGTTCCCGTTTACCGTGTGGCGAACTTCCGGATGGAATTGCACGGCATAAATTCTTTGTTCCGGAAGACTCATCGCCGCCACCGGAGCCGATTCCGTTTTTCCGTCCACCCGGAATCCGGACGGGGCGCCGGTCACCACGTCGCTGTGGCTCATCCAGACCAGCTCTTTTTCATCCAAACCTTTAAAGAGCGGGGAATCGGAAACAACTTCCAATTCAGACTTCCCGTATTCCCGTTTTTTGGCCCTTTCCACTTTGGCCCCAAAGTGGCTGGCAATCAATTGCATCCCGTAGCAGATCCCCAAAACGGGAATACCGAGTTCAAAAATCTTGGGATCGCATTTGAGCGAGTCTTCATCATACACGCTATAGGGCCCACCGGAAAAAACAATGCCTTTGGGTTTCATCTCCTGGATTTTTTCGGCGGAAATGGTCCCGGGCAACAACTCACTAAACACACCGAGATCCCGGATCCGCCGGGCAATCAATTGATTGTACTGTCCGCCAAAATCCAGCACGACAACTCGTTCCAATGGTTTTTCCATACGTCGCAACCTCTCTTCCAGCGAAATAAACTTTTGCCAAACTTAATAAAAAAGCCGGGACACCCATACCGCACGGCGATACAGGACCCCGGTTCACCATATTTTTGCATTCTTCATGATGAATGGAAATGAAATGAAGAAAACATATAGGATTCCCGAAGACCTATTCGCCGTAGTCCGGCCATTTACGGTGGCCGGGTAGAAACGTTCGGGCCCTATTCCCAAACATATACGGCAAAAGTCTTAGCCAAAAATCATCATAATCATAACAAGCCGTTTTAATGCGGTCAACAGTTTTATGTTTCATCCCTTTGGTTTTATCTATTCTTGCACAAATCCATAATGGATATAGCGAATCAACTATTAAACATGTATAATAATTTTTAGTAAGTAACAATAAAAAAGGAAGGTAAGAAGGTGAACAGAGATGTCCTCGATCTTTCAAACATTCACGCAAAAAAATGTCACACTGCCCAACCGCATCGTGATGTCACCCATGTGCATGTATTCCGCTGGCGAAGATGGAAAAGTCACTGATTTCCACCGTGTCCATTACGGCACCCGTGCACTGGGAAAAGTGGGCTTGATCATGATCGAAGCAACGGCCGTGGAAAGCCGCGGACGGATCAGCTCCCGTGACTTGGGACTGTGGAACGACGGGCAAAAGGAAGGGTTGAAAGAGATTGTGAACTTTGCCCACAGCCAAGGTGTCAAAACCGCCATCCAACTCGCCCACGCCGGCCGGAAAGCCGAGGTCGATGAGCCCATCATTGCCCCCAGTGCCATTGCCTTTGACGATAAAAGCAAAACACCGAATGAAATGACCACTGAAGACATAAAAACCGTGGTCCAGGCCTTTGCCGATGCTGCCCGCCGTGCAAAAGAAATCGGATTTGACATCGTAGAAATCCATGCCGCTCACGGCTATCTGATCAACGAGTTCTTATCCCCGCTCAGCAATCAACGCACAGATGAATACGGCGGAGACCTGGACGGCCGTTCCCGCTTCCTCAAAGAAGTGATTCAAGCCGTTCAGGAAACATGGGGAACGGATCGTCCGCTTTATGTCCGCATCTCCGCAGTGGACCATCATCCGGACGGGATCCAAATCGAAGACAGCATTGCCTTGGCACGCAAACTGAAAGAATGGGGCGTCGATCTCATCGATGTTTCTTCCGGGGGAACCCTGCCCGTGGCACCCGACAAAATCCATCCTGGTTATCAAGTTCCTTATGCTGAAGCGATCAAAAAAGAAGCCGGCATAGCCACCGGTGCCGTCGGCCTTGTCACCACACCGGAACAAGCGGAAGATATTCTGGGAAATGAACGGGCCGACTTGGTCTTCTTGGGACGCGAATTGCTCCGCAATCCCTTCTGGGTGCTGGATGCCGCAGGAAACCGTGATGTTTCCTATTTCGGTCCCGAACAATACCGGATGGCTTATAAATAAAAAAAGAGGAGGGGTTGGTCCCCTCTTTTTTTTTTGAAAATGATTAACGTTGCATAAAACAGGTGAAAACGGTCGGCAAGCTCGCTGATCACCTCCGGATCATGCAAATACACACCTATTTCCCACACAACGAACGACAAGGCAAAATGCTCATGGATTCCTGTCAATTTCTGTCCAATTTGCAATATATCAAATTCGATCCGCTTTCATTGCAATATCAATCATCTATCTTTCTCTCTGTAATAAATATTTATGTTTTGATATACAGATACGATATCATCAAGTTTGCAACGGCAAAAAGACAAGATAAAACCTCTTTTCTTCTTAAAAGGATGGTCAGTCCCCTCTCATACCGGGTAGTTCAATTTCATTTTTTTAACAAACGCTTCCGGAAGTTGTTGTTGGGAAAAGTTCAAACTCATCCATGAAAAAACCGTCGCATTGATTGGATGCCAATGGTTTAAGAAAGGCAGACGATGCCATCGGTCTTTCTCATCGCGAAATCCCAACACACATACCCCCATATCCCTTTCTCCCCAGATTCCCCACTTTCCGGACGGAGGCACCCACACGACAGTATAAGAGTGATACAGGATTGCATCCGCAGGACTTTTTGCAGGTCCATGCGCCAGTACAGAAAAATATTCATCCGCTGATAAATCCACCGGCAGTTTCGCCCAGGAAAAACGGCCAAACGCTTTATAATAATAGCGGACCGGATCCGGATTCAAAACGCCCATCAGACAATAAGTATCTTCGGATTTTCGGCACAAATCCTGAAGGACAGGCCAAAACGCTTCACCCATCGCCCAATCAAATTCTTCAAACTTGAACCCGTGGAACGATTCTGAAAAAACTTCTCCGGCAATTCCTGCTCCGTGTTGAACACATGATCAACCCATTTCTTTGATTCCGCAAACTCTTTTTTGTCCGCGATAAACAAACGTTCCATTCGCCTCTGCCTCCTCATCTGATCCCGGCCGAAACCCCCCCATCTTACACGGTCGATTCCCCGGTTTTCGGGTTCCTGTAACACCAACTTTACCTGAACCCTAAAATGGTTCGAACCATATGTAAAGCCGCGCATTTTTATTATTTTCCAGAGATTCAAAAGGTAAACCATTACATAAAGCGTTGGATATGATTCTCCACTTCTTGGATATATAGGAAGAAAAAATTAATATAACCACTTGTCATCCACGCACTAGCGGGTATTTTTTGCTAAGGTTACAATATTAAAGGACAGTCCTGAAAAATGACTGCCCTTCTAATCCAATCAATATATTTTCCCGTTTTTAATTCTTGTAACATCAATCAATATTTTTATTATGTTATCCCCCTGCAAAAGATAACAATAATATGCGGAAAAGTTACCCTTCAGTTTTTGTTACATTCTTTCAAATAATTCATCCTGCTAATTTGCTAGATCGATCATTTTGCTTAATACATCTTAATTCTTTAATTCTTAACACTAATATCTTAATTTCTATAGAAATAATGTAAATGTTATTCAAAGTCTTCAAACCAACAATTGCAAAATCGCAGTTTTGTATTACAAAAGACTGCTCCCATTTTATTTGCACTAGAAACTGCAGAAATCCTTCCTTTATCCCAAGACCACTTGTTTGAAATTTTGTTAAGTATGGCCTCTGCTTTTTGGTGATCCAGAACACTTGAAGTTTCAACATTGCATGTAATTTTAAACCAACCATCAACTTTCCAATAGGGTTCGTTTTCAACAATATGATATGAGTCAATATAGTTTTCAATTTTTTTCATTATATCGTTTAATACAATCAGTGCTTCATCTTCACTCTGACAATCCATAAATAAACTTATCTGAAACATATTCCCCTCCGTTAATGTGAAATTTCACCGTCTGGTGTTACATTGATATACTTTTTATTATTTTTGGTATATTGCCCCCATTTTTTCAACCCTTTTTCTGAGAGTTGTACATCCCATTCAAAATCAAAGTCTTTATTGGGATCTCCATGATAGGGTCCTTTTTTCCACACATTGCCAAATCTATCTACATATCCTCCCAACTTTTTATCATACTTAACTTCCTTTCCTAGAATAAATCTGAATTTTCCTTTTTTGGGTAATTGCGCCTTGGTTATAGGGTTTGTAATATTCTTTTGATATTCCTCGGTTCTCTGTTGTTTCCTTTGATAATATCCACCATAAGGGTCAGCAGTCTTTGATTCGGTATTTGAAATCCCTTTATCTCCACAACTCTTACCACTTGTCAACAGCATCATGGCCACATAGCTGTCTGCCGGTTGTTCATAAACCAGGCAATCCAGCTTTTTGTATACCTTCATGGCCGCAGGGGCAATTTTGGGGATTCCAAAGTATCCAAGCACTGTGAGAGCCGTTCCGGTTACACCGGTAATTGCCGCGTTCTTCCAATTGATATTTAACTTTCGGGAAAGAGTGCCGGCTGCATTTTTCCAAAAGTCTTTGGTAAACACTTTTTGTACTTTTTGTACGGGGGCGGGCAGTTTTTCAAGCAAACCGCTTCCTTTTCTCGCCAATT
>NZ_JACETT010000070.1:0-3278 GCF_013912365.1 Thermoactinomyces intermedius | reverse complement strand
ATCGGGCCAGTCCCTCCACCACTCTGGATAAGAAGCAGTTTCTTATATAATTTTTCTAATCAATTATAAAGATAATTCTATAAATTGTCAACCGATTTGGAAAAATCTGCCGCCGGAGCCTGGGGGTCTTCCAACCAACAGCGCACTTGGTGCGTATGGGTGACCGGAGTGACATCCGGCATTTCTTCAAAACAGATATTCATCGCATACAAGCAACGATCCGCAAACGGACATCCCCGGGGAGGACGAAATAAATCCGGAGGGGACCCGGGAACCGGCCGGAGTGCTTGTTCTTTGGACCGGTCCAACCGGGGCATGGATTGAATCAGTCCCCAGGTATACGGATGATGCGGTTGATGGAATATTTCCCGCACGGTTCCGGTTTCCACGATCTGTCCCCCGTACATCACCGCAACCCGGTCCGCCGTTTCCGCAACAATTCCCAAATCATGCGTAATCAACAAAATGGAGGTGCCGGTCTGTTGTTGGATGCTTTTCATCAAATCCAATATTTGCGCCTGAATGGTGACATCCAACGCCGTGGTCGGCTCATCGGCAATCAAGATTTCCGGAGAACAGGACAGGGCGATGGCAATCATGACCCGCTGCCGCATCCCGCCGCTGAATTCGTGCGGATATTGTTTCATTCTTCGTTCCGGATGGGAAATCCCCACCCACTCCAAAATTTCCAAGGCTTTCTGACGGGCTTCGTGATATCCGCACTGCTCATGCCAGCGAATGCCTTCCATGATCTGATACCCGATGGTCATGGTCGGATTCAATGAGGTCATCGGATCCTGAAAAATCATCGCTATCCGGGAACCGCGTATCTGATACCATTCTTCCTCCGGCAAATTCGTCAATTCCTTCGGCCCCAAAAAGATTTTGCCCTGCTTGATCCTTCCGGGCGGTGACGGGATCAACCGCATGATGGATAAAGCCGTCACGCTTTTTCCACTTCCGGATTCACCGACGATGGCTAATGTTTCTTTTTGATTTAACGAGAAACTCACTCCCCTGACGGCCTGCACTTCCCCTCCGGGAATCCGGAAAGATACATGGAGATCCTCGACTTTCAAGATGGTTTCCAACACTATCCCTCCTTTGTCCTTTGCTGCTTCCTTACTTCCTCATTTTCGGATCAAGGGCATCACGCAATCCGTCTCCGAAAACATTAAAAGCCAGCATGGTCAAACACAGAAACACCGCCGGGAACAGAAGGCGCCACCATTCTCCGGACAGAATCGTAATGAGCGAGTCATCAATCATCGTCCCCCAGCTGGCAACGGGAGATTGCACCCCCAAACCGAGAAAACTTAAAAAAGCTTCTGAAAAAATGGCAGAAGGAACCGTCAAGGTCAACATGATGATGATGGGGCCGAGCGCATTGGGGATCAGATGCTTAAAAAGCAGTCTCGGCGTATTGGCCCCGAGGGTTTTGGCGGCAAGCACAAATTCCTGCTCCTTTAACTGCAAAATCTGCCCCCGCACCAGACGTGCCATATTGAGCCAGCCGGTCACCGTCAATGCAATAATGATGGTTGTCACGCCCGGCGGCATCACCACCATCAATAAAATCACCGTCAACAAATGAGGCAGTCCCCATAAAACATCCACCACCCGCATCATGATTTCATCCGTGCGTCCCCCGCGATAACCGGCAATTCCTCCGTAAATTACACCGATCACCAAGTCAATGAGCGCCGCAGCCAAGCCGATGGTCAGAGAGATTTTCCCCCCTTCGCACACCCGCACAAACACATCCCGTCCCAGATCATCGGTTCCAAACCAGTGTTCTTTGGAAGGAGGAAGGTTCCGCCCGTGCTCCAAATCCTGTTGGTGAACATCATAAGGGGAAACAACCGGGCCGATGACGGCAATCAGAGCGATCAGCAATATGACGGCCAGTCCGGTGACAGCCAGATAATTTTTACGGAGGCGTCCCCATACATCCTGCCAATACGTTTGGGTGGGACGCTTAATTTTTTCGATGGATGCCGGATGGCGCCTGGCCGGCTGAAACCGGGGATTCACTGATGGTTCCATGTTATTTCCCCTCCTTTTTGCCCAGTTGAATGCGCGGATCAATCAGTCCATAGGCCAAATCCACAAGAAAATTGATTCCCACCAGCAAAACGGAATAAAACAACGTAACCCCCATGATCAACGGATAATCTCGATTATGAATGCTTTCCACAAAATATTTGCCAATCCCCGGAATGGAAAAGATATTTTCAATCACAAAACTTCCCGTCAAAATGCCGACCGCAAGAGGACCGATCACGGTCACCACGGGCAAAATGGCATTTCGGATCGTGTGACGGGAAATCACATAAACAGGCGGCAATCCTTTGGCCCGGGCGGTGCGTATGTAATCTTGTGTCAACACTTCCACCATGCTGGAGCGCATCAGCCTCGTAATGGTGGCAAGCGGCAAAGCCGCCAGCGCCAGTGTCGGCATGATCGTCGAGGCAAACCCTTCCCACGTGGCCACCGGCAACAGTTCCCACTCCACGGCAAGATACTTTTGCAATAAAGGCCCCAACACAAAACTCGGAATGGAAATGCCGAGCACGGCCAGCACCATGGCCAGATAGTCCGCCGTCCGGTTCTGTTTGAGCGCGGCCACAACTCCCAGAAACAAACCGGCAATGATTGCGCAGACCAACGCTTGGCTTCCCAATTGGAAGGATACCGGAAACCCTTCCTGAATCATGTCATTGACCGAACGGGTTTCAAATTTGATGGAAGGACCCAAGTCCAATTGCAACAATCGCTTCATATAGTTCAAATACTGAACCGGTATGGGATCATCCAGCTGGTAATGGGCGCGCAAATTGGCCAATACCTGCTCGGGCAATTTCTTTTCATCCGAAAACGGATCTCCGGGAATTGCTTTCATCATTAAAAAGGTGACCGTTGCAATCACCCAGAGCGTAATGATCATCTGCATGAAGCGCTGAAGGATGTATTTCAGCAATCCTCTCCCCCCAACCCGACTGAAACGTTTTCATCTTTTATCAATTCTCATTTTTCGAAAAACATGGGCAGCTTCCGGTCACAGCGCAAGCCCGTCTCTTCCGCTGTGTTCTTATTTTATGATGAAGAAAAAACTGCATATTAAATATTATTCTATAAAAAACAGAGTAACCCTTTGCGCAGGTCATTCGTTCATGAAAAAAGAGAGCCGATTCAGATCAGCTCTCTTTGGCCACCCCCTGCAGAACGGGTTCTTTCGCTTCGGTTTGATCCAAGCCAAAAGCCGTATGAAGCCGGCG
>NZ_JACETT010000007.1:0-26807 GCF_013912365.1 Thermoactinomyces intermedius | reverse complement strand
TCTTACAACTCTGCATCTATATCATTTAGATGGATATTAATATAAAAATGGAAAGAATATTAAAAACAATATTTTAGCGAGATTTAAATTAGTCTTGAGAAATACTTGGTCACAACACACTAAAATAATTTATATATCTTGTTTTTTAATATTTTTAAATTGACGAAAGGATGTTTAGATTGAATAAATATATATCCCCAGATTTACTAAAAGAAGCTGAAGAAGTTTTAATTCACTTGGCAGCTGGAGTGATTTATCAAGAAGAAAAATTGAAACAACATACCTATAAACCAGTGACAGAACTTGAACCAAGTTTACAACGAGCTTGGGATCGACTAACTTTATTTTGTTACACACAAGAAGCAGATCCTCCAAAACATTTTCCTGAACTAATTGAGTGGTTACACTGTCCAGTTGAAAAATGGGAGGGGGTGGGTGATATCTTTAAGGAATTACAATTGTCAGGTTCCATTTTGTTTTATGGCTCACCCACTGAACTTTGTATAGAACTTGGGAAAGATTATGTTGGTTCGTCAGATCTTGAGCGTGAGATTCAAGATCGACCTATGAAAGAAATACTAAAGTATTGTTATGATAATTACCTAGTTGATGAATATAGCAAGGCGAGGAGATTTTTAGTTGAAAATCCGTTTTTGACCAGAGGTATTCCTGAAATTTTAGATTATTATAATTGGGACTCAAAAATTCAGTCCTTGTTAATTCAGTGCTATCAACCTATTCCGCCAATCTGTTTAAGATATGATAAACAACAGAAGTATATTGCATTATGCCCGCGTTGCGGATGGGCTTTGGAGTGGAAGAATAATCAATATGCACAATGCTACAGTGATTTATGTGGACGTATAATAAACATTCATGACGCAACATTTTTGGAATGTCCTCAAGAAGCAATGAGGACTATTCGTGGTATACAGTATTCAACAGTAGGTCCAGAAAAACCGCTTCTTAATTTATATAACTTATTAACAGAAAAACTAAAATTAAATGTTGAACTGTGGCCCGAGATAGATCTATTTGATCTATATATCGAATTCCCTGATGGGGAATTTTGGGCTGTTGATATGAAAGATATATTTAATCCACGAAATCTTGCGAGGATAGAAAATAGGAAAGAAAAGTCTTTTAGTACTGTGCTTTTATGGGAAAAGGCATTTTTTGTTTTTCCAACATATCGCCGGAAACCTGGTTATTTGGAAGTATTTAAGCAAACTTGGAAAGGACAAGAGAATTGTGATGCAATATTTGTTGATGATTTTATTAAACAAGTGAAAGAGAGGTTAAAACATGCGTAATTGGAAAGATTGGTTAACACCATTAAAAAATAAATTCAAAAAAATTAAGGACTTACCTTTTAGCAGAATAGAACTTGATCGTTTTTTGGAAGTGGAATTGTGTTTACGTTTACATGAAAAATTGATTCCTGATCATCATGTTTTAGATGTATATGCTTTATTATCAGGGTATCAACTTCCTAGTGTACCCAGTACTATTGAATCTAGAACAATGTGTTCAATTGCCCGCCGTCGTGTTAGATATCTACGAACTAAATCCTCATGGAGAGAGTGGTTAGAAAGGTATTGTGCATACCCAAAACATTTTAGAATGTATGATGTTAATTTAAAACAAGGGACGAGCAAGCGGATTTATGTTGCTTTTGTTCAAGATAGAGTAGTACATTATGATGAAGCATTGTGTTGCCCTGCTAGATGGAGAATTAATACAAAACATTGGGCTCAGGGTGGGGAAGAATATTACTTTACTGTTGAAGGAGAAACCGAACGAAGATATATACGATTTCCAGAAGCATTAGCAAGAAAGGTAAAAGACCATCCTAAAGTTCCTAAGGAGGTTACTTATCGAAGAAAACGATCACCTATTCAAATACATATGGATGAGTTGTTAAGTGTTGCAAAGGAATTACAAAAACAAGATCCAAAAGGTAATTGGATTTGGCGAGTTCAAAATCTTAGGTTTCACCTTGTTAAAAATGGACTTTTAATTAAAAACTCTAACCATTTTACCATTGACGGTCTATTTCACTTGGTAGGAATGGTTGGTGCAGGTAAATCAACACTGATTCACTTACTCACTTATTATCTGGTAAAGAAGAAAAAACTTCACATTACCTTGATGGTAGGGACTGTTTCGGAAGCAATTGATATGGCTGCGCAATTTACAAAACTTGGGATTTCAGCCGCGCCTGCTTTAGGAGTCAAACGCAATCAACACCGTGCAAAATATGGACAAGCGCATGTAAAAGACTTAAATCCTAAGCAATTTTTATATCAGTCGCTCAATAAGAGAGATACAGCGTATATCGCAGCCCGGTGGCTAACTGCATCTTGTGCGCTTAATGGGTTAGTAGAAAAGCCTATCCCTGTTGGTCAGGAACCATGTAACCGACTAATCAGAGATGGGAAAACTTATGACTGCCCGCTTCGCCCTATTTGTCCAGTTCATCAAGCAAATCATGATTTAGTAAATAGTCGAGTATGGATAGTAAATCCTGCTAGCTTTATATATTCTCAAGCTCCAGAAAATCTCAATCAATTAGATATGCGTTTTTTAGAAGCCATATACTATTACAGCGATTTGGTAATCATTGACGAAGCAGATCGTGTTCAAGTTTTATGGGACCGAATGTTTGCGCCAATAAATGATTTATTTGGTAAACCTGAGGCACTTTTAGATAAATTACAGATTAAATGGCATACACGTTTATCACAAACTTCTTGGAAAGACTTAATTGAGATAGGTTATCGTCAAGTAGGAGGAAACTTGTTGGAAGCAGCGCATCACGCAAGCCATTTAATGCATATGATCTTGAATAATCCCGATTTAGTAAAATGGATTAGCCAGCGTCCATTAACTAACTATATTATTATTCGAGATTTGGCAGAACAGTTTGCTAAGGATCCATATGGGAACAAAAATGAAGAAGTAGAAAAATTGCTTTTCGAAGCGTTCTCTGCATACTCCAGAAATGCTACTTCACTGCAACGAGGTGGTCGACTAGCAGAATTAGTTAATAACCCTCTTTATCTAAAAGAAGGTGTTATTCGTAATGAACTTTCACATTGGATTCAGCAGTTTCTTCCGTGGTCTTTAAAGGAGATCAAGAACAAAGATGCTTTACTGAGAAAATTAGAGTTTGGAGTTTTTTTAATCGTTATGGATGAAAAATGGGAAAATGTGTTACGAAACTGGGGGTGGATCACTAAAGAGGTAGGGGATGATGGCGATATTCCTCAAACCATTCCTACTGAGTATTCTGATCTAGTACCAGATTCACCAATTGGGTGGTTACTCGGGTATCAATATACTCAGAATGAGAAAGGTGGAGGGTTATTTAGATACATTCATTGCTTAGGGATTGGACGATGGATACTATATCATTTCCATGAAATCTTTGCGTTTATAGATGGCACCTATGGTCCACATGTATTTATTACTTCAGCTACAAGCTGGGCACCAGGATCTCCTCAATTTCACTTATCTAAGCAACCAGATGCGCTTTTAATACCTACTCATAAAGAATTAGAAGCACCTAAAATTTATTTTGAATACAAACCATTTTTTGAAAATGATAAACCTATCCGAGTATCTGGCTTTTATGGAAATCTTCGAACAGAACAAATAAAGAAATTAGCTTTACGGTTATCCATTAAACAAGGAGAAAAAGCTTCCTTCTTTCAAAGAGAATTAGATTATTGGGTAAAGCAGAATCCTGAGCAACCAAGGAAAATCTTATTAGTTGTCGGGAGTTATAAAGAAGCACGCATAATTACACATGTACTTAATGGAACTACTGAATGGAATCAACGAGTTTTATGTATGTTGCCGGATGATGATCCAGATTTGTCTTTAGACAGTATTAGCCTATCAAGAGGTGAAATTGAATCTTTTTCTTCTCGAGATGCAGATATTCTTGTTGCCCCTTTGTTGGCAATTCAGAGAGGATTTAATATATTGGATGATCACAAAGGTGCATTATTGGGATCTGCTTTTTTCCTAGTTCGTCCTTTTCCTGTTCCGGATGATATTAGTCAACATGTCATAGGAATTAATCAAAAAGCAATGCAATTAATCTTAGAAAATAAGGATCAAATTCCTTCTACATATGGAAAAGGTGCACAAGCTCTTATTAAATATCGACGTGATATGTATAAACATTGGTCTAAACGTCTAAGTTCCTTCAAGTCCAACGATAATGAATATATATATGAAGTAGCGTGGGATCAATTTGTTATCGTGTGGCAAACAGTTGGGCGATTAGTACGTGGCAATAGATCAGCACGTGTGTTTTTTGTGGATGGAGCATTTCACCAATCAAATAGTAACAGTACCTTATTTCAATGGTATAACATTTTAAATCAATATTTAGGAGATAATACACAAGCATCAGCCTTGGATATCCAGTTGGCAAAAACATTGTATGAGCCAGCATACCAGGGGCTTAAACAAATACTTTTTCAACTAGGAGGGGTAGAGGATGCAGAGTCGTTCAGTTTTAAAAGAACTTCAACCCATAGCTTGGGATATCAATGAGATCCCAAATTTTATTTCAAAGGTTTATTGTCCTAAACTTCCAGATCAATGGAAAGACATTATAAATCACTTAATACAAATAAATAGAGAAAAAGATTTTGTCCCCACCCGAAGTCTTCAAGCTGCTTTATTAGCAGGTGCACCCGAAATTATTGATTTCAATTATTATGCATTTAAAAACAACACTACATATTGGCTTATTTCTGATCAAAACTTCCATACAATTGATGTGAACAATCTTGTTAGTCTAATACGTCAATGGATCTACTTTGAATTTCCTGGTAAGCAAGCACACGCCTTTGCTCAAAGATTAAATACAAATGGGATAAAATGGGAGGCGGTTGACGTACGTACACTTCCTGAAAGTATGTTAAAAAGAATTTTACCACAGCTTATTGTTCGTGAACTTATACGAAGGGAATACCGCGATCCGCAAAATGGTCGTCTTTTTCAAATTGTGCCTCCGTTAAACACAAGACAAGCTGCTGAAATAGTAAGTTGGGAACCATCACGTATGCCGGAAAATCCTGATTTTTCAGCACACTCTTATAAATTAACTTTTAGTGTAGGACGAATGTTAGGAAAATCATCTCTCCAACTTTTTGTTGATCTCGGTTTAAGAAGATGGGTTGGAGAGCCATTACTAACTGATACAGTTAACCATTTACCTTGGAAAATTAACCAAAGCGTTTATCTGGCAAGACAATCAATTAGTTGGCTTAGTGATCTTCCCCAAGAAAGTACATTCATCCAACTACAGTTAAGAAAAGAATCCAAAGATTTTGTTCGATGGGAGAATCGAATTCCTGAATTTCTTAATCGAATTAACTCAGCTGATCAAAATAAAATTCCTGATATTAAAGAACTTTTAGTAAATCCCCAAAAATTCCAACCAGATGTTTTAATTGTTTATGATCAGAGGATGGGGATTAGCCATCCCGTTGGTTCTGGAGTTACAGCAAACGACAGAAAGGATTTCTTTGAGTCGCTAAATAATGCTCTATATTCGATTTTTAACTTTTCACCTTCGTCTAAATGGATACGTCAACGAACACTTCGTCAACAAAAACTGTTAACTGACTCAAAACAACCCATAAATCAAAAAGCAGTAATAGAGATTTGGTCAAACGATGCTGATCGTTGGGAAGAGTTAATTAAAGAAGAAATAAATGATGATCAGAACAAAGATAAGTTACAAATTGTCAAACGTGAACCTCACCCTATTACAAATTTACTTGATTTTGATCCAGAAGATCCAAATCAACAACTTAAAAATGCTATTCAATATCGTATTGATACAATAAGTAAACTGTTTGAAAAACCAAAAAACAGAACCGGTATTTTAATTGAAATGCCTAATTATAATAAAATGTTTGTCCGTACCAAGGACGCTAATCGTGATCCCAAAAGCTCTGTTCGATATGGTTTGGCGATAACTGGTAGACTCACGCAATTTATTACACCAGAATATGCGGAACCTAAGAGTTACGAAGAGCGGATAAAGATGGCAATTAATGATTTATTAAGAAGACAAATGCAATGGAAAAGAAACACTTTATATACCGGCTATAAAAAAACTTCGTTACCTAAACAATTAGACTTATTAGCTTTTTGGGTGATTAACAAGAGAAGAAAGAGAGGGAACTTGACAATTCCATTGGTTGGTTATGCACCGTCAAATGATACTCAGATTAAGGTTTGCTTACCTGGGGAGAATGGAAATGAATGGCAATATTATTCCGAAGCATTATTGAAAATAACACAGATTCAAACTAATTTTGATGGAGAAGGAATTCATGAATTCTTTAAACAAGCAATTGAAGAATTAGACATTAAAAATCCAGCACTTTTGCTATTGGATGAGAGAAACTTACGGAAATATTGGCCTAAGCTCAATAATGAAGAGTTAATATTTGATGATCAGAATTACAAAATCTATGATGATTTTCTTCACCATTCAGAGTTAAGAATTGTTAAGCTACGTTTTTCAGAAGAGAAACCTCTTTCGATCCCAATTGCAAGCCCTACCCGAGAAGTAAGTAAATATCAAGGATTGTTTGCTCCTGAAAATGGACCTGATAATGTATTTTATTCGTTTCAAGAAAAACCAGTTACTGCCGAAAAAATTAAAACAGGATTGAGACATAGAGATGCGATGCATAAACATTATTGGAATTCAGTAACTGCTGAAATTATATTGTTAAATCTTAAAAAGGGGGATAATCCTGCAGAATGGGCTTTTGTTGTGCATTCACTTCGAAAAAGTTCAGAACATATAGACTCAGCAACTCGATTGCCAGAGCCTTTATACTCTCTTAAATGTATGGAAGAATATGTTATTCCAGAAGAGTTATTATAAATATATTTAATCCTCCCTTGGAGATAGGAGTGTCTTCTGGTGCTGGTTTTAAAAAGTTTTATAAGCTTCCTGCATTCCCCTGAGATGATATTAAGAACAAACAAGTTCAGTGTCAATTAATATGTTAATATGAAAAGTCTCTCACAATAAAAAAAGGTCCTAACAGGACCCCTTATTTTAGCAGCTAAACTTATTCCCATTCTTCACGCAGCCGTTTTGGCTGTTTCTTTTTTGTTTTGTCCATGGATGAAAGTGCGACGCCGGCGATGATCAAGAAGGCACCCGGATAGAAGTTCCACGTGAGTTTCTCATTTAACAACCAGGCTCCGAGCAGGGTGCCGACAACAGGCTGGCAAAAGAAAAACAGGGACCCGACGGAGGCGTCGATATATTCAAATCCCTTGTTCCACAAATAAAAAGCCAGAGCAGTCGAAATGATTCCCAAATACAAGATGCCCAGCCATATTCCCCGGTCCGTCGGCCAGGTCCCCCCTTTGGCATGCCATTCCCACCAGCTGATGGGAAACGTAAAAATCACGCCAAACAGGTTGGACCAGAAGGTCACGGTCAGAGAAGAATATTTGAGCGTTTGCACCCGGCTCAATACGGTATAAAGCGCCCAAGTGACCGCGGCGCCGAACAAGATCAGATTGCCAGTGAAGGTGGAAGAGCCGGTTTCCGACGGATAACCGATGACAAGGATCACCCCGACGGTTGCGATGACCAGCGCTGCTCCTTTGCGAAAACCGGGTCTTTCGCGCAACAGTTTCCAGGCGAAAACGGATATAAGTGCCGGGGAAGCGGAAGTAATCAGCGATCCCAGGGAAGCCCCGGACAAATGCGTGCCGACGAATTGCAATCCGATGGAACCGGTATAGCCGATCAAACCGATCAAGGCCATCTGTTTCACATCGCGGCGTGCAATTTTCCATTCACGGGCCAAAAAAGCCCAAGCCCCTAATACACTCAAACCGATAACAAAACGCATCTCCAACAAAACCCAAGGAGGAACGGTATTTAAAACCACTTTGCTTACCACATACATTCCGCCCCAAATGGAAGCGGCGGCACTTAAGCAAAGGGGACCGGGCCACCATTTTTTCATCTTGCTTTCCTCCTTGCCAAAAGTCTCATGGTGGGAAGAGAATGCAATATAATGGAAAATAAATCCCTCATCAATGTTTGGGTTCATCCACAAAGCGCACCCGGGACAATTGCTGTTTCACTTGTCCCCGGATCGCTTTCAGGTAAATTTGATACAGCTTGGCTTGTTCCTTTTTTTCTTCCTCTGTCAAGCCCTGCGTTCTTTTTTTGCGAGCCAGTTCATTGATTCGCTGTATGAGTTGTTCATTGATCACTCCAATCACTCCTTCTTGTTCACTGTACCGAATTCAACGAGGTCTGGCAAGAATGCGAACGGGAAACCGGCCGGGAGGATATCCAATGTTCCGTGTCACTTCACGGCACTTAAATTCCATAAAAAAGAAGCACTTCGATTTGTAAGTGCTTCTTTTTGGACCACGGTGCTTTCACGGAGCCGTTTTGGTTGTTTCTTTTTTTGTTTTGTCCATGGATAAAAGCACGACACCGGTGATGATCAAAAATGCACCCGGGTAGAAGTTCCATGTGAGTTTCTCATTTAACAGCCAAACACCCAGCAACATGCCGACAACGGGCTGGAAAATAAAAACCGGGGATCCGACGGAAGTATCGATATATTCAAATCCCTTGTTCCACAAATAAAAAGCGAGAGCAACCGAAATGATTCCCAAATACAAGATGCCCAGCCATATTCCCCGGTCCGTCGGCCAGGCCACCCCTTTGGCATGCCATTCCCACCAGCTGATGGGAAACGTAAAAATCACGCCAAACAGGTTGGCCCAGAAGGTCACGGCGAGTGAAGAATACTTTAAAGCTAATCCCCGATGGAACACCGTATACATGGCCCAAGTGATCGCGGCACTAAATAAAAACAGATGACCCGCGAAAGAAGTGAAATTTTCGAACGGAAGTCCAATTACAATGAAGATACCGACGATCGTAATGGCCAGAGCGGTTCCTTGGCGCAAATTTGTTTTTTCACGCAGTGTTGACCATGTGAAAACGCTGATGAATGCAGGGAAAGCGGAAGTGATCAAGGCACCTGAGGCTGCGCCGGATAAATCAGTTCCAACGAATTGCATACCGATCGAATAAGTATAACCGATCAAACCGAGCAAGGCCATTTCTTTCACATCGCGGCGGGCGATTTTCCATTCACGGGCCAAAAAAGCCCATACCCCCACCACGCATAAACTGATGACAAAACACATCTCCGACAAAACCCAAGGAGGCATGGCGTACAGAACCATTTTGCTTACCACATACATTCCGCCCCAAATGGAAGCGGCGGCACTTAAGTAAATTGAACCAAGCCACCAATTTCTCATGTTTTCTTCCTCCTGCCAAAAAACTCTTGCCGGTTTGACTGCAGTTTCATTGTGGGAAGAGAGGATGTACAATATAATGGAAATCGAAACCATTCATCCATGATTGGGTTTATCCACGAAGCGCACCCGGGACAACTGCTGTTTCACTTGTCCCCGGATCACTTTCAGGTAAATCTGATACAGCTTGGCTTGTTCCTTTTTTCCTCTGTCAAACCCTGCGTTCTTTTTTTGCAAGCCAGTTCATTGATTTGCTGTATGAGTTGTTCATTGATCACCCCGATCACTCCTTCTTGTTCACTGTACTGAATTCAACGAAGTCTGGCAAGAATGGGAGAGGATGAGAAGAGAGATTTGCGATGAAAGCGATCATTTATGCGAGAGTCAGCACGCAAAAAGAAGAACAGGAAACCAGCCTTGAAAGGCAAGTGGAAGTTTTGACCGAATGGGCAAAAACATTAAAAATGGATGTGTGTCAGGTGATTAAGGAGCAACACAGCGGATTCGATTTAAACCGGCCGGGGTTGTATCAAATGTTTGAGACGATTAAAAAGGAGAAAGCAAACGCCATTTTGATCCAGGATGACACCCGCTTGGGACGGGGAGAGGCAAAATTGGCGATTATCCATCAACTGGACCGTTCCGGTTGCCGCATTTATTCCAAACAGCATCAAGGCGAGTTGGAATTGGAAGCCGGAGAATCCACCGTGCTTGCCATTATCGCCAAAGTCGAAGAACTGCAACGGAAAATGATGAACCAGAAGATCAGTTGGGGGATGAAACGCGCCATCCGGGAGAAAGGATACAATCCGGCGAAAAATCTTAAAAACCAGGGGATGGGAGGAAGGGAACGGAAAGAA
This sequence comes from Thermoactinomyces intermedius, assembly GCF_013912365.1. Lineage (NCBI taxonomy): Bacteria > Bacillati > Bacillota > Bacilli > Caryophanales > Thermoactinomycetaceae > Thermoactinomyces > Thermoactinomyces intermedius. The sequence goes on along the minus strand of NZ_JACETT010000007.1, from coordinate 16,593 downwards.
CTTCCGGTGGAACAAATCGTGGCATTGAAAGAAAAAAATCTGACATTCGAAGAAATCGCCGCAACGTTGAAAGGTTTTGGTTATCCGGTATCCCGTGCCACCGTTCACCGGCGATATCAAGAATGGAAAAATCAACAACAAAAGATGGAGGAGTAACGATGGCTGAAGTCAATTTGGGAATTTACAAAGAGTTGACACAAATCCCCGGCGCTTCCGGCTTTGAACATGAAGTGCGCCAGTGGATGCGTTCATACATAACCCCGTTGGCGGAAGAAGTCCTGACGGACCGGTTGGGAGGCATTTTCGGCGTCAAAAAAGGAAGCGCTCCGGATCCGAAAGTGTTGGTTGCCGGACACATGGATGAAGTCGGGTTTATGGTTACCAAAATCACTTCCAACGGATTTCTCAAATTTCAAACACTGGGCGGATGGTGGTCACAAGTCATGCTTTCGCAACGTGTGGAGATTGTGACCCGCACCGGCAAACGAATTCCCGGCGTCATCGGTTCCACCCCGCCGCATCTGCTCAGTTTGGAACAACGCCGCAAACCGATGGAAATCTCCCAGATGTTTATCGATATCGGAGCCGACAGCGATGAAGAGGCAAAGAGCTGGGGAGTCAGAGTCGGGGACTTTGCGGTGCCGCATTGTGACTTTGTGGAAATGGAAGGCGGAAAACGCCTGTTGAGCAAAGCTTGGGACAATCGCTTGGGCTGCGGATTGGCGGTGGAATTGTTGCAAGAATTGCAAAACGAGAAGCACCCCAACACCTTGTATGCGGGCGCCACGGTGCAAGAGGAAGTCGGCACCCGGGGAGCGGCCACGGCCGCCAAAATGATCGACCCCGATGTCTTTTTTGCCGTGGATGTCGGTCCTGCCGGTGACACTCCCGGAGTGAAAGACGGGTTTGGCGAAATCGGAAAAGGGGTCGTGATCCGGATTTATGACCGCTCGATGATTCCTCTGCCGGCCATGCGGGACTTCTTGCTGGACACCGCGGAATCCAATGATATTCCATATCAATTCTTTGTCTCGCAAGGAGGGACGGATGCCGGGCGTGTCCATCAAACCGGAATCGGAGTGCCGTCGGCCGCCATCGGGATTTGCGGACGCTACATTCATTCCAATGTAACCATTGTCGATAAAGAGGACATCGCGGCTGCCAAAGAATTTGCCATCAAACTGATCAAAAACCTTGACCGTTCCACTTACCAATCTTTGCTTGCCTGAGAAAGGGAAGGGATGATGAGTCAAACCGCCATTTCCGAAGAACTGTTTTGCTTTTTGGATGGAAACAGCTTAAAAGACAAAACACGGGAGGCCATGATGCTGCTTTCGGTCAGCGAAGACGGCTGGCCGCATGCCGCCATGGTCAGTGTGGGGGAAATGGTTGCTTTGAACCAAGAGGAGCTGAGAATCGCCCTCTGGCCAAAGACCCATACCGTCGCCAATTTAAAACGAACCAAACAAGCAACCTTGGTCGCCGTCCACAAAGGAAAAGTGCACTATGTCCGGCTGGCGATTAAACCGCTGCCCGCCTTGAAGGATGCCAAACACAACCGGGAGCGGTTTCAGGCCAAGGTGGTTTCCGTCAAAGAAGATACGGCCAAATATGCGAAAATCACTTCCGGCATCCGCTTTGCTTTATATGATCCGGAATCCGTGGTCCGGCGGTGGACCGAAACGGTATCTGAGTTGAAGAAATAGAAGACCCGCTCTCAGGGTCTTTTTTTATTGATCCATCTCTTGCGACAGGCTTTGAATCCATTTCAATTCGAGCTCCGTCTGGGCTTTTTGCAAATCAATGACTTTCAATACATAAGGGTTTTGCACATGATCTTGTTCAGCCTTCCGGTAGTATTCCAGCTTTTTTTGTAACACTTCCTGTCTGTTTCGCATAATTTCTTGTTGTATTTCCGGTTCCAACCGGTCAAATAATGCCACCCTGACTAAAAATTCGATTTGTCTTGCCGCCAGTTTACCCGGAAAATCACAGATCATTTCCAGAAAGATTTCCTCCCCGGTCTCGGTCAAACAGTAGACGTGGCGGTTTGGTTTTCCTTCTGACTGAATCACTTCCTTGGAAATGGCGCCCATCTCCACAAAGCGGCGCAACGCTGGATACAACAAGTTGTTGTTGATTTCAAATTCATCGCCGAGTGCGTTTTGAATGTTGCGTTTGATTTCATAACCATGTTTGGGGCCTGACATCAATTCCCCCAAAATCAATATTTCTGCATACATGGACATCACCTTGATTTGAAATTTTTGCGAATTGCTCCGGCGTCATATTATAAGTTAATTTATCATATGTTATTCTAACATAGGGAGGGATTTTCATTGAGTGATACCAACAACACCATCATCGTTCCTGAAATTTCCAAACTCAAAACCAAAGAAGAGCAGTGGGAGCCTTATGCATGGTACAAAGAAATGAGAGAAAACCATCCGGTATATTACGATGAAGAACAAGACGTATGGAATGTGTTTTTGTATGATCATGCCAAACGGGTCCTGTCCGATCATGAACTTTTCTCCAACGTAAAAACCAGAAGTTTGATCCCCACTCCCAGAACGGACAATCGGGCCAATGTCAATTTTTGTGACCCGCCGGAACATCGCAAAAGACGTGCGCTGTTGGCCAAAGCTTTTACCCCCCGCAGTCTGGAATCATGGGAACCGCGGATCCAAGCCATTGTCAATGACTTGATTGCCGAAATGGAAAAATACGAAACAGTGGATATCGTGGAAAAATTGGCCGTTCCGTTACCCGTCACCGTCATTGCCGACCTGCTGGGGGTTCCCAACAAAGACTGGCGTTTGATCAAACATTGGTCCGATATTTTGTTCCGTCCCTATGAAAAAGAACACTATGACGATATTGCCAAGAAAAAACAACAAGCTTTGAAAGAATTCCGTGAATACTTATATCCCATTGTGCAAGAAAAACGCAAAAACCCCGCTGATGACATCATTTCCGACCTGACCCGGGCTGAACTTCACGGGGAACGGTTAAACGACGAAGAAGTCGTTGATTCCAGCAGAGGGTTGCTTGGCGCCGGAAATGAAACCACAACCATGCTCATTGCTAATATATTTTATTGCATGTTGTTTGATCAACCGGGGGTTTATCAAGAGTTGCGCGAGGACATCTCGCTGGTTCCCGATCTGATTGAAGAAGTGTTGCGTTTTCGCTTCCCGGCTTCCAATGACCGACGGATCGTGAAAGACACCAATGTCTTCGGTCCTTTGATGAAGAAAGGGCAAATGATTATCGCATGGGCCGGATCCGCAAACCGGGATGAATCCCAATTTGCCAATGCGGAAACCTTTGACATCCATCGTCCCAACAACAAGCAACACCTCACGTTCGGAGCCGGACCGCATTTCTGCCTCGGGGCTCCGCTGGCCCGCATGGAAGCCAGAATTGCACTGACCACCTTTGTCAAAAGCTTTGCCGACATCCACCCGGTGGAAAACTTTAATTTGACGGATCATTTGATCGCTTCCGGTGTGGGGCAGTCGTTGAAAAGCTTGCCGATTCGATTGGAAAAAGCATGACAAACCTGTTCTGTTAAACTCATCTCCTGACAGAAAACACCTTGAGACGGACTCAAGGTGTTTTCTTTTTACCTGAGATTGCAAAGCACAAAAGCCATGATATGATAGGGGGGGATAGATAATGCTTTGGAAAAGGGGTTATGTCGATGTCGCAAAATATTTGGCTCTGGATTTTTGTCGGACTTTGCGTTTTGTTCTCATTGATCATCACGATCCGGTTAGGGGTCAACCAAAGTCCGGAACAAAACCAAGGTTATGTCAAACGCCGCAAAAAAATTGTTTGGCTGCTGCTTGCGATTTATGCCGCAGCCGTTTTGGTCTGGGGTGCCTTTGTGTTCCCTTTTTTATCCTGACGACAAGAGGTGTGGGATTTGGATTCGGTGATAAAACCTGAAGCTTTGCGGCCCGGAGATACCATCGGCCTGATTGCACCGGCCGGTCCGGTCCGTGAAAAAGAGTTGGAAAATTGCATCCGCATGTTGTCCGGCTTTGGTTATGCGGTGAAAACCGGGAGATCGGCCGGCAAGGCCTATGGATACCTGGCCGGGAAAGATTCATACCGGACAGAGGATTTGGAATCAATGTTTCTCGATCCGGAAGTGAAAGCCGTTTTTTGTTTGAGAGGCGGATATGGAAGTTTGCGCATCATCGACCGGATTGATTATGAAGTGATTCGCCGCCATCCGAAAATTTTTGTCGGGTACAGCGATATCACGGCGCTTCACATTGCCATCCGGCAAATCTGCGGCCTGGTCACTTTTCACGGCCCGATGGGTGCGGAATTGTCCGGCGAACGGTACAATGAAGAAAGTTGGAACGTATTGTTTTCCGTCTTATCCGGCCGGGATGTGGAGGGTTACCCCCCGAATGAACACTTCTTTTCCATTGTTCCCGGCGTGGCGGAAGGGGAACTGACCGGCGGCAATCTGAGTTTGTTGCGTTCGGCCGTGGGAACCCCTTATGAAGTGGACACCCGGGACAAAATTTTGCTTCTGGAAGATGTGAATGAAGAAGTGTATGCCATCGACGGCATGCTGAATCAGTTGCGGCTGGCCGGTAAGTTTGAACATGTGCGGGGAGTGATTCTCTCTGATTTCCGGCTCGCCGAACCCGGTCGCGACAAGCCTTCCATCCCTTTTCGGGAAATGATTGAAACATTTTTCACCCCGCTCGGAATTCCTTGCTTTTACGGCTTTTCCGCCGGACATTGCCGGCCTAATTTCACGTTGCCGATCGGCGGAAAAGTGAGGATGGATTCCGCGCGGGGAAGGGTTCAAATCACTGAGCCTCCGGTGATTCCCACCTGATTTGGAATATTTCCCGGATCAAAGCGGGCAGTTCGTTTTCGCTCACTTCTCTCTTTTCTTTTCCGGACGGGGTCACTTGAACCAGCTTTCGGCCGATCAACGAGACTCTGCCGTCCGGCGTCATTTTGGAAATATAAATGGAACGGTTAAAAGGAGAGCGGGGAGAAGTTTCGATCAAACGGCAAGCTTCATGAAAATCCTGAAATGTTTTTGCATCCCCTGCAAACCGGTATAAGACCTGCCAACTTTCAGTCCCGGGCTCTTTTTTCTCCAGAACGTAGTGGTCCGGGTTGGAGCGGATCCGGTATCGTCCGGCAATATCTTGCACAACTTCTCCGGATAATGGAACCGGCCGGCGCGGGGCGTTTCCGCCAAAACCCACATCAACCAGATATTTTTCCCGGTTCAGACAAACAAGATTGGTCAGATGGGTTCCTTCCAATCCCCATTCTCCACGGGATGATTCATATACCGTTCCTGCAACCATTTGCACGTCAAACCCCAATTCATTTAAGAGCCAATGAAACAAGCCGTTTAATTCAAAGCAAACGCCTCCGCGTTTTTTCACGATGATCTTTTGAAAGAGGGATTTTGGATCCAATTGAATGGACCGTCCGGAGAGAATATCCAGGTTTTCAAAGTGAATGTGTTGTTGGTGTTTTTGCATTAACCCGGTGAGACCGGACAGATGGACCGGAACCGGAGGCTGGACACCGATCCGCGCAAGGTATTGAGGGATCATTCTGATTTCTCCTTTCCCATTACATCGGGTACTTCTTATTGTATCGGAAAGGAATTATGCAGAAAATAGAGAAGTATTTGCTTGAAGGAGGTTGTCGCTGTGCAAGATCGTGAATTTACCGCATTGGTTGTGGACCGGAAGCAAGATCAATATTCCCATTCTTTTCAAATGCTGAAGATCAAAGACTTGCCGGAAGAAGATGTTCTGATTCGCGTTCAGTATTCCAGCTTGAATTACAAAGACGGCATGGCCGTTTTAAATCGCGGGAAAATCGTCCGCCAATTCCCCATGGTTCCCGGCATTGATTTGGCCGGCACGGTGGTCGAATCCAAAAACAGTGCATTTCAACCCGGCGATAAGGTGATTTTAACCGGATGGGGAACCGGAGAAACACACTGGGGAGGATATGCCGAATACGCAACCGCGAAACCCGAATGGCTGGTTCCGCTCCCGTCCGGCCTTCAATTGAAACATGCCATGAGTCTGGGGACCGCAGGGCTTACGGCCATGTTGGCCGTGTCGGCTTTAGAGCGGCATGGAATCAACCGGAAAAAACCAATTTTGGTCACCGGTGCATCCGGAGGGGTCGGAAGCTTGGCCGTAGCCATTTTGTCCCGTCTGGGATATACGGTTGCCGCATCCACCGGAAGCCCGGACAACCATGAATTTTTAAAATCCCTGGGCGCAAGCGAAATCATTGACAGGAAAGAACTTTCCGAAGCGCCCCGTCCGCTTGAATCCCAACGGTGGGGAGGCGCGGTGGACGTGGTGGGCGGTGACACGTTGGCTCATGTGTTGAGTGAAATGAGCTATTACGGAACTGTGGCCGCTTGCGGCTTAGCCGGAAACCATTCACTTCACACCACGGTTTATCCATTTATTTTACGCGGGATCAAATTGGTCGGCATCGACTCCAACACCTGCCCGGCGGATGAAAGAACCCAAGCGTGGAACCGTCTGTCGGAACTTTTGCCGGCAGAACTTTTGGACCAACTCACCGAAGTTCACGGCCTTCGCGATGTTCCGGCTTTAAGCGAAAAGATTTTAAGCGGCGACGTCAAAGGGCGGATCGTGATCGATGTTCAGCAAACGTGAGTGCTTCTTACAACGGTGATTTTTTGCTTTTTTGCGGTGTGCTCGCAAAAAAAGTCCTCTTTGGATCGGTCAAGAGGACTTTTTTTGATATGCCTGTTCATCAGCGGTTGATATAACGCTCAAACACAAACCCGTAATCTTTGACATGATACTGATTTCTCGCTTCAACAAGCCAGGAGAATGCCGCCTGATTTAACTCTTTGAATTGCTCGACCGGATTGTGTTCGGTGGTCCGTAGCTGGCTTAAAGTGGACGAAGCCAGATTGAGACTCCGGTTGGCGTATTCCAGGATAATTTCGTTATCACGGGAGATTTCAGCGATTTTCAACAACGCTTTGTATAAGTCTTTCAACTCATCCAAATGTTTTTTATGGACATCAATGGACAACACTCTGGATCCGATTTTAAATTTGAGTTCGATGTCCAAATCGACGGTTCCGGCTGTTTCGAGCATCACTTCCGAAATTTTGTGTGTACTGTAATCATAGCGGTAAAGAGAACGTTTTTTGCTTGTTGCGCTGGTTCCGTCCAGATGAATCAACGCTTTGTTCGTGAAACAATACTCATCGGTTTTGGATTTGATTAAAAAGTAAATTTTCTCATCATCTTCGTGCATCACAAAATCGTCCGAATCGACTTTGTCATAATCTTCCGGTTTGATCACGGATCCGATATCACTCAATCCGAGCACATCCGAAGCCACTTTTCCGAACATTTGAATCAACCTTTCTATATGTTTTGTTGACGGTTGGATATTCCGTTCCATTCGTATGGTACCATAAATGGAATAAAACGGTTGATAAAATCATCAGGTTCGTGTTTTTTCATCGGGAGGGGCGAAGGCATCGTAAACCCATTTGCCGATTTGGTTGATTTCCCGTTGCGCTTGAAGATGATCCAGTCCGCTGCTTAATACCACCAGGATCAAGGAATGGGAACCGATGTATAAAATTCCCCCGTCGTGAAGCGTCTGGCTGACCCACCCGGTTTTGTGCGCCATTTCCCATCGTGGCAGACTGCCGATGATTTCGGATTCGGAGGGAGGGAACCATCCAGGCAGGCAATTCCGCCATTGTTGTTTTTTTAATATTTCGATCATCTTTTGGCTGGCATCACGGGAAACGGCTTGACCGGTTGCCAGCAGCCGGAAACAACGGGCCATGTCTTTGGCGGTGATTTGATTGCTTTTGTTTGAGCCGGCCGGAACGATATGGAGGCGGTTGATGAAAACCGTATCGTTCATTTCCAGGTCAAGGATCGTTTCTTGGACATAATCTTTTCCCAACCGGTCAATCAAAAGGTTGGTTGCTGTATTGTCGCTTTGGATAATCATCAAGGTGACCAAATCCTGAATGGAAAACTCCGTTCCGTACGAAAGATGCTGCAAAACCCCTGAGCCGCCGACTTTATCTTCACGCCTTAACCTGATCCGGTCGCTCAAGCAGAGTTTTCCTTGCGCATGAGCCCGGTAAACTGCCACCATCACCGGCACTTTGATCATGCTGGCCGCCACAAAAGGTTGCTTTTCATTCCAAATCCATTTTTCTCCGGTATGAAGATCTTCCATCCAGATCCCCCAACCCCCCGAAGCCTTTTTCTTCCAGGCATCCAATGAACCGGTCAACGTTTGAAACGGTGATTGTCCGCTCATGCAGTCATCCTCCTGATCATTTGACGTCAAGAATATTCTAATGCAATCCCGGGGGCATTTCTATTTATTCATAAAAATATAACTTTTTTCCTTGTTTTAAAATATTAATATCTGATTGTCGTTTTGTTGTATAATGGAATCAATAACAGAAACTTCATATCATTCGGGATCTAAAAACTCAAACAATCCATCCAGACATTGCAAAAGACTGATTTTTATAAAACAGGGAGCGGAACAATGACGGAAGATCTTATCGAGTTATTGGAGATGTTAAATAAAAATTCAGGATGGTTTTTTGACTTTTTAGTGATTATTATTGCTGTCGGTCTGACAGCCACCTTGGTGATCCATATTTATCGTTATGCCACCGGGAAAAATGATTGGTTGGGCCGCAGTTTGGACGAAGGGGATCAAAGCAGCCAAATGGCCATGATCCAACTGGACACTTGCCGAAACGAGAAAGAAGAGCTGGAAAAGAAAGTGCTGCTTCTGGAACAGGACCGGCAAGAATTGATGGATTTGCTAAAAGAAAAAGACCAGCAGATTGATCAGCAGAAAAACCAATTGGCCAAAGCGGAAGATGAGATTGAGATTTTAAAAAGTTTATATGAAGAATTGGACAGCAAATACAATGATGAAACCTACACCATGTCTCAAATTATGTATACCATTGAGGAAGTGGCCGCAGCCATCGCCGATCAAAACCGCTTCCAGCAAAACCGCGATGAAATCTTCATGAATTTGCTGGACTATCTGGTGAACACACTGAAGAATTTCCGAAAAAAACAACCCCGGGTCATCATTCACGTCAAACATCCTGAAAAAAATGATGTACTTGTGCATTTCGCCCATTCCAGCGGACACTCTCACCGCGTAAAAATATATGAACCCCCGATCCACGGCAGTGCAGCGGGTCGCGCATGGAGAACAAAGGAAATTTATTATGTGCCTGATGTCGAGTCTCCGGATTATGAATATGACCAAAAAAAGAATTCACGTAAGGTATACCGCACCATATTATGTGTGCCGATCAAAGCCGGAATGATGGAACCCACCCGGATAGGGGTTCTGACCATTACCGGAGCGCCGGTCGATGCCTATGAAGATATCGAAATTGAACGGGCTGCATTGTTTGCCAGTTTGCTATTTCCACTGGTCTACACCGATCTTAAACACCGAGGTGGGAATCATCCATGATGCAAGGACGCAAACCATCGTATGAAGAAAGAAAAAAACTGAACCGAATGTACCGCGAAGGATTGTTAAGCAGGGAAGAATTGATGGAGAAAATGAAAAACGGACTGTTTGACCACGAGCGGTTAAAAGTGAAGCGGAAGTTCGTCAAACTGTTCAAGTCAAACCCTTCGAAAAGAACATGATTTTTTCATGTTCTTTTTTGTTTTTCACCGGCAAAAGGGAGGAGGAGGCTTTTTTGACGCTGTTGACGAAGGCGTTTGAAAGCACTATGCTACAGAAGGGAATTCAGGATTCTCCGGATTGATTCGGAGGCCCTGAAAATGAAACAGAAAGAAGTGTACGGCAATGGATGTCAGTTTCATGGTGCTGATTTTTCTGCTTGGTGCCATCGGATCTTTTCTCTCCGGAATGTTGGGGATCGGCGGAGCGATCGTTCAATATCCGGTGTTGTTGTATCTTCCGCCTTTGTTTGGATTCCCTGCATTTTCCGCTCATGACGTTACAGGGATGGTTGCGGTTCAAGTGTTTTTCACGTCCATGGCGGGACTCGTTGTTCACGGGAAAGGGGGATCCTTCAATCAATCGCTGGCCGTTTATATGGGAACGGCCGTATTGGCCGGGAGTTTTCTCGGTGGATATGGTTCCAAATGGCTGAGTGAAACATGGATTCATTTCATCTACGCCATCTTGGCTACCTTGGCGGTATGGATGATGTTTCACTCCGAAAAAGAGACAAAGGAAACCGCGGCTCGTCCAATCGTTTCTCATCCCGCGACGGTGATGGGGATTGCGTTGGTTGTCGGGGTTTTTTCCGGTATCATCGGTTCGTCCGGTTCGTTTATTCTGGTGCCGGTCCTGTTGTTTGTTTTTAAAATTCCCACCCGTACGGCCATTGCCACGTCCCTTGCGATCGCCTTTGTATCTTCTGCAGGATCGGTGGCGGCCAAATTGGTTTCGGATCAAATCTTGCTGCTTCCTTCCATGATTCTGGCAATTTCCGGACTGATCGCCTCGCCGGCGGGAGCGATGGTCAGCAAGAAAACAAATCCCCGTACATTGCGGGTCGGCTTGACCCTTGTCATCGCCATCACATTTTTGAAAATCTGGTATGATTATCTCGCAATCTATATCGGATAACCCGGCGGTTCAAATGTTCATAAAGAGAACCGCCGGGCAAATTCAAATTCATTTTTTACGCGCAGGGGGGAGGGAGCAGCTTTGTGTTTCACGACCGAAGCAGCCGGGTCTGCGCACAATGTTCAGTAAATACAGAAAAATCGTTTTTAATAATAAAAGAAATAATTCCGTGTTTTTTATTCAATTTCCAATGCGAATGTTTCGATGCGCCATTAAACATTTTTTATTTCTCAAAACTATAGTTAACTTTTCTTAATGAGATAACATCCAAGGGGGGGAATGCCATTTTTTGAGAAATCGGTGTCTGCTTTTTCCCTCATCAACTGACAACGTTACAAAATATAGATTTTGTAACCGTATATAACGGTTTTTTAGAGGAGGAATCCACTGGTTATTTCCAATAGAACCATTCATCCCCAGTCGTTTAGGCTGTCTGTTTTACATTTATTTCCGATTAAAGATCCATTCTGATGATCGGATTGGATTTGTAAAAATAAATTTCTTTAAATCCATACAAAAAACGCCCGAGACACCATATACAGGTTTCCCGGGCGCTTGGATTTTTACCGGCTGTTTATTTCCGATATCTGTCATTCTTAAAACCCTGCCAGATATCATATGTATCAATGGATCTGCGGAAGTTCAGGATTCAAAGATAATGATGGGCAATACAATAAAGATCCCGACGACAACCACCGAAAAAACCAGGATGCTTAAGATCATGACGATGATTTTCCAAAAGCTCATGTCATACGCCCATTCATTCATCCGGTCCAAGGTTCTTTTCAAGGGTTTCTTCCAATGAAGGATGCAAAAGGTTGCAACAAAAAATAATACAGGGAAATAAACGACCATCCATTGAGGAAATTCTTCGTCGTCATAATTTTTTCTTATCAATATGATACCAAGCAAAATTAAAGCGTATAATGCAGAGTATAATAAATTTTTACCGACTTTCACCGCATCTCCCTCCTGCAATGTTTTGATAACATGGGAATATGTCTATTTCATAATACATGGAACACATGATTTTTCAACAACCACCGGATATGGATATCATTGATTTGCAACTTCGGGCTCAAAAACAGCGAGCGGAACCCCGATCAACAAGATGATGGCAATCACCCAGAAAAGAACCATGCCTGCAATGATCATGATACATTTCCAAAAACCCGCTTGCGCCTGCTCTTTCAACCGGTCGATGAATCTTTTCAACGGTTGTTGCCAATGATTGAAGCTAAAGGTCATGACAAACAGGAGTACGGGAAAATAAATCAGCATCCACAGGCGAACATCCGCCCCGTAAAACCGTTGAAGCAAAAAATAAACCAGCGTGAAAAGCGCGAAACATCCTGACATGACAAGATTCGGGCCAACCCCCATGGTCATTTTCCTCCCGGCGTTTTTTTGATAACATGGGAACATGTCTGTTTCATGTTACATTTCACAATCGTTTTTCAACAGATGCCAAAGGTACTAATTTTTATGGCGAGGTGAAACAATGGATAAAGAATATCAAGTGCAACTTTCCGTGCAAGATCTCAAGCAGGCAGCCAAAATCATGCGCCGGGCTGCAGACCGGATCGAATCCATCAACCAGACGGAGTCTTTTACACTGCAAACGTTGATTTCCGATATCGAAGAGTTGACCGACCGGTTGGATAACAAAGGATGAAAAAGAAAATAATGGGAATGAGCAAAAAAATAAAGGCCTTCACATTCCGTTTGTAAGGCCCCTCTTTTTTTATTCACGACCCATATGTCCAAAAGAACCTAACGCCTCTTAAAACCACGCCAGATTCGCTCTGAGGCGATTTTGGATTTTTCAGGAATGTACGTTCGCTTTCTGTGGCCGATTTTATGCCGGTTTCCCCCTTGCTCTCCCCTCCTGCCACCTTTTATCTCAATATTCAAAATGATTCGCGATGGAAGACAGCTTTGGCTCGTTGCCGGTCAAAAAAGAATACCACCGGTTTCTGAACCGGACTTGGGGTCCGTCTGCCGCAACATGCGCTTCCAAACGAAGGGATTCCGGTATGGGCCGCGGATGCTGACTTTCCACGATTTCCTGATCCTCTTTCAGTACCTTGAGGCTGAATTTGGACAAGATTTTGTCCATCAAGAACGATTTGGCAAAATTTCGGCCGATATATCCCCGGATGTCCGTGGAATGAGAATCAACCGGCGTAAACGTCACGAAATTAATCAACCGGTGTTTTCCGCGGGATCGGGGGCGTAATATCCATTGTTGCGGAAACCGGTACTCCAATTCGGTTTGATTATTTTCAATGCGGATCCGATCCCCTTCCGCATGAAATTGAATTTTTACATCCGGCGAAGACTTTCTCCCGATCGTCCGGCGGTGAACAACCGGAAGATGGGCCACATCCAAGACGCTTTCCACCACCCGGGTAAAATGGGCTTTCCATGTGGATTGAAAAGGAACAAGCCGGAGGTCCGGATCCTCCAGTTCCGGAAACAACGTCAGCTCATCGTGGGCGTGATCGGAAGGATAAACCCAGATCAGCCCGGCCTTCTCCATCACCCGGTATGCCGTGGCATGGGCAAATTCAGGAATCCTTGCTCCGGGCTGGGATGGAATATCCGTACATCTTCCGTCTCCTTGAAACAACCAACCATGAAAAGGGCACCGGACTCCACCGTCTGCACAAAATCCCAGCGAAAGGTCGGCTCCCCGATGGGGGCAATAGGCATGAATGGCATGCGGGGTGTTGTCTTCTCCCCGGAATAACACAATATCCCGGCCGGCGATCCGTTTTTTGAGGGGCTCCTTTTTCAGCTCCGACGACCATGCAACGGCATACCACCGGGCGGGAAACACCGAGTCTTCCGACATGAAATAACCTCCTTGAGATGATTGTTGTCAAGACTTTGTATATGTGGATTCCCGGTATTTAGACCTCGAAGTTTTCCTCAATGGACGGCCAAAAAACGTTTTCCGTACTCCCCGTGATCATGAACGGCAGGATGTTCGATCTGGACGGTGGAGTGGACAATTCCGTATTTTTGAGAGAGAGTATCATTGATGTCCTTGATCACAAGAAACGGTTCTGCCGCTTCATCAATAAACACATGAGCCGTCAGCGAATAATGGTCCGTGGAAACCGCCCACAGATGCAGTTCGTGCACATCCCGAACCCCTTCCACTCTGCTGATGTCTTGGCGGACCGATTCCAGATCAAACTTTTCCGGCACGGCTTCCATCAGAATGAAATAAGATTCGTAAAGGATTTTGGAACCACCGTAAAAAATGATTCCTCCGATCACCATACTGATCAGCGGATCAAAAATCAAAAACCCGGTCACGGAGATCAGGATGAAGGAAACAATGATCCCCACGGAGCTCAGCAAATCCCCAATAAAATGCCAGAGAGCACTTTGGATGTTCAGATTTTCTTCTTCTTTGGAACTGCGGCTTAAAATCACCGTCAACACAATATTGACCATCAACCCGATCACCGCGATCGTCAACATCAAAGGCTTATCGATTTCCCGGGGTTCAATGAGCCGGCGGATGCCTTCAATAAAAATCCCGATTGCAATCACAACCAGAGCCAACCCGTTTAAGAAGGACGCAATGATTTCAAACCGGAGAAAACCAAACGTATATTTTCCGTCCGGATTTCGTGTGGCCATGTAACTGGCCGTCAAACTCAGGCCCAATGCAAACACATCGGAAATCATATGGGCGGAATCAGACAACAAAGCCAGCGAATTGGACAGCAGTCCGCCTGCCACCTCAACCGCTGTGAAAAAAACGGTTAACGCCAGGGTGATCCACAAGGTTTTTCGGGAGGTGTGCTGTTCTTTTACATGGTTGAGATGGTGGTAATCATAAACTTTCATTTTCATCCCCCTAAATTATAATAATTATTAAAAAGGAATCATTCTAATGATATACTTCTTTGCCGCAATGATCAACCTCCAATTGCAAAAAAAGCCGGTGATTTACCGGCTTTTTTTAAAACTCTGAGACCATGTCCTTTATCCGTCTGTCATCAATCCATGTCATTTCCTCCGTTGACCGGAAGATAAGCGCCGTTCATAAACGAATTCCAATCAGCCACCAAACTCAAAACAGCCCCGGCCACATCCTCCGGTTCGGCCAGGCGTCGCAAAGGCGTGACATTCCGGATGGATTCATGCATTTCTTTCGGTTGGTCTTTTGTCGCATCAGTCAACACCAAACCGGGGGCAATCACGTTGGTCCGGATATTTTTGGGCCCCAATTCCAGTGCCAGGTATTTTGCAAACGACACGATGGCTGCTTTGGCTGTCCCGTGAGCAACAAATCCTGGCGCGGGCGTCCGGGATAACCCGCTGGAAATCAAGACGATTTTTCCTCCTCCCTGTTTTTCCATATACGGAACCACTTCTTGGCAAAGATGGAAAGCAGAACGCATCTCGTCGTTCAACTTGACGGAAAACTCCTCCCAGCTCATCTCCAAAAACGGCTTGACTGCAAAGGCAATGTTGGCATTGTTGATGAGAATATCCACTTTTCCGAATGCCTGAACGGCCCGGTCCACCAACTTTTTCACATCTTCTTCCTTCCGGACGTCCGCTTGCACCACAATGCCTTTTCTTCCGACGTTCTCCACTTTTTCAAGCACCTGCAAAGCCTCTTTTTCAGAATGATGATAATTAATGACAACATCGGCTCCGGCTTTGGCGAATAACACGGCCGTGGCGGCACCGATGCCCCGGCTGCTTCCGGTGATCACGGCCACCTTGTCGTTGAGTGGTTTCATTCTTTTCCCTCCTGCTTCTTTGATCGTAGTACTGTCAGCATAAATCATTTACGCCAATTTTTCATCTAATTATGCTTGTCTGGATTCACTTAATTCATGGGCCTTTTTAATTTTCGGGCAATAATAAACGATGAATCTTCTTGACATACTTACAAATAAAAGCGTATGATCAAACCGAACTGTTCAGTTTGATTTCAACTGAAAATTTGGATTCGTTTGAAAATAATTCGTTGAATCATCGTGACGAACTGCACCAAGCATTAAATAACTTTGCGTATCACTATATCTCCAGTCTTATGTAATCCAATCACCTTGCATTGATGCCAATTTTCGTTGCCGAGTCTCCTCGGTTTCCACAGCCTAGAAGCCTTTTTTGTTCAACCTTGCCGGAGAAGGTCATGAAGAGCATTTCGCTATTTTAGAGCAAGCGAAAAAAAGGATTGGTAAACATTGTTGATTTCAACGCAGCCGTACGCATGTTTGTCGGACCATTGTTTACTTATATCCTGCTTGGCGGATTTTCATTGTTACTGACCGTTCACCCCAACAACCTGATATCAAAGACCTTAAAGCGATTGTAAATTTGTAGAGGAGGAGATTCGATGAATCTCAACCATCTGAATCTGACGGTTACTGACGTTCGAGCCACTGAAGAATTCTTGAAGAAATATTTCGATCTGAAAACTGTGTCTACCCGTGGCAACTCGTTTACTCTGTTAACTGACGATCAAGGGATGTTACTGTCCTTAATGAAAGGAAAGCAAGTTGAATATCCCAAAACATTTCACATCGGATTTGTGCAGGAAAGCGATGAGCAGGTGAATAAGATCTATAAACGAATGAAAGAAGACGGCATCGATGTAGATCCTCCACAGAACGCACATGGTTGGACTTTTTTTGTTAAAACACCGGGTGGATTTACTGTTGAGGTTCTATCCCGTGAGAGATCAAAAAAATAATTCGTTCTGAAATTAAGGCTCGGATGCAGACGGAGGAGGTTTTGACGCTAATGTGGCAGACCTTCGCAGGCGATTCCATAATGTGTACCAGAACTGCAAACTCTGTCCCCCGGATAATAACAGCTGCCCCGCGCAAAGGGCAGCTTTTTTCATTCTTGAGACTCCACACGGCT
>NZ_JACETT010000069.1:0-2002 GCF_013912365.1 Thermoactinomyces intermedius | reverse complement strand
CACGCTTGACGGCCTTAATGTCCATTGCTCTCTTATCGATGAACTTCACGCGATTCAAGACAAGAACTTGTATGACGTTATTGTGGATGGTATGTCGGCTCGTGAACAGCCGCTTTCGATCATTACCACAACAGCCGGAACCGTTCGCGAGGGGATTTTTGATATCAAATATGACGAGGCCGAGCGGATTATTAATGGTTATGATGATCCGGATGGATACAAAGATGAAAGAGTATTACCGATCATCTACGAGCTCGACAGGCGCGAAGAATGGAAAGATGAAAAGGCATGGAAAAAAGCAAATCCTGGCTTGGGAACGATCAAAAGCATTGACCAGCTACGCCAAAAGGTGAAGAAAGCCCAAGCAAATCCTTTGTTAGTAAAAAATTTGCTGACAAAGGATTTCAATGTTCGGGAAACAACAACTGAAGCCTGGCTTACTTTTGAACAGCTCGACAACAAAGAAACATTTGATATATCCAAGCTTAAACCGCGCTATGGGATCGGCGGCGCGGACCTTTCCAGTACAACAGACTTGACGGCTGCTTGTGTTCTGTTCATGGTCCCAGGGAGTGACAAAATTTATTTTGAGCATATGTATTGGCTTCCTGAAGACTTGCTGGAGAAGCGCGCGCAGGAAGACAAAATCCCTTATGACTTATGGCATGAACAAGGGTTATTGAGAACCTGCCCAGGGAATAGCGTACACCCTAAATATGTCACTGAATGGTTTTTGGAGATGATGAACGAAAAAGATATTTATTTATCATGGGTGGGTTACGATTCTTGGAGCGCTAAATATTGGGTTGAAGAAATGGAAAATACATTCGGGAAGCAAGTGATGGTTCCGGTCATCCAGGGGAAAAAGACACTTTCAGGACCAATGAAAAAACTCGGGGCAGATTTGGAAGCGAAGAAAATTGTATATAACAACAATCCTATTACGAAATGGTGCCTAAGTAATACATCAATTGATATAGATAAAAACGATAATATCCAGCCAGTCAAAAATGCTCAGCGTCGACGGATTGATGGAACAGCGGCCATGTTAAATGCCTATGTTGTGCTGCAAGACAAGTGGAATGATTATGTAAACATCATTTAGGGGGTGCGTTAGATGCCAAGTATTAATGATTATGCCCCGCGTAGCGGGCGAATCATTGGAGAAGATGGCCAGATTTATAACATTGTTGATTTATTACAAACAGGCGGAGGTGGCGGAAATATGAGATTTCACTTTGGAGAAGGTGCACCTGGAGAAAGCCTAGGCGCGCCGGGTGATGTTTATTTAAACAGTGTCAATGGTGATTTTTATCAAAATCAAAATGGCACTTGGACTCAGATCGGGACATTGAGAGGACCCCAAGGACCTCAAGGGCCTCAAGGACCAGAAGGGCCGCAAGGGGAACAAGGACCAAAAGGTGATCCTGGTGAGGATGGAGTTGGAGTTGTAAATATCACATCAGATGGAACAAACATTACATTTCATATGTCTGATGGAACAACGTATGATATTCCTTGGTCAGCTCAGTAAAGGGGGTGTTTCAGATTGGATTGTTAGATAGATTTAGAAATAAAAAAGTGAAGGTAACATCGTATCAAATGATCACGGAAAATGGCCATGGTTTTTATGCTTGGAATGGCCGCTTGTATCAATCAGACATAGTAAGAGCAGCTATCAGACCGAAGGTTCGAGCTATAGGGAAAGCTGTAGCAAAGCATGTCCGCCAAGATCCCAAAGGAACAAAAGTTAATCCTGATGCATATATGCGATTTTTACTGGAAGAACCAAACAGCTATATGAGCGGTCAACAGCTACAAGAAAAATTGGCGACACAACTTGAATTAAACAATAACGCTTTTGCCTATATTGATCGAGATGAAAACGGAATGCCAATCGCGATTTACCCGATTACTTCAACCAGCGTTTCTGCTCTGCTAGATGATCAGAATCGTCTTTATTTACGGTTTACATTGCGAAATGGGAAAACAGCCACACTGC
>NZ_JACETT010000068.1:0-679 GCF_013912365.1 Thermoactinomyces intermedius | reverse complement strand
TAAACATGGTATCGGCCATCCGATTCCGGGCCGTCAATGTCCACATCCACGGCAAAGTTATTGGCGCTTCGTGGCGGGATGGAATGGAATTTATTAGCAGTCGAATCAATAGATGCGTAAAGATTCGTCCCGTTATCAAGTTTGACGGTCCGTTGTTTCATATTAACAATGAGCCGTCGATTCGCTGCAACCGTTGTGTTAACTTTGAGACGTTCAGAGCTTCCCTCAGCGGGTTCCCCGGGTCCCCCGGTTTGCCATATGGCCAGGTCCGGGTTTGAACATCGGCCGTCCACCATCACGATTGGGTAAGCGGCATAATCGCCATTGTTTTTATAATAAACGAAGTTTTGAGCACTTTTAGATTCTAGCAATCCGGTTTCATACCAAAACGGATCAAATGCCCTGAAGACCAACACCATTTTTTGATAATACCCAACTCCCTTGGTAGATGCCGTTTCTTCACCTTCTAATCCCTCTTTGTAGCGACAGTATAAACGTCGTTCGGTTCCGTTCGAGTACCGCGCATACAAAGCACCGTCCACATCGATTAGTTTTGTTGTGAGATTTCTTATTCTCTCCCTTAACTCTTCCGGGCTTTTGCCTTCTACTAAAATCCCAAGTTCGACGTCTCGCGGCTGGATGTCCATATATTGAAACATGCTCCCCGGCCGCATTGGAA
>NZ_JACETT010000067.1:0-6930 GCF_013912365.1 Thermoactinomyces intermedius | reverse complement strand
GCCGCTCTCTCGCGGCGACATATACTATCCTAACATCTTCACGGAAGTTTGTCAACAAAAAAATAAAAAAATATTTCCGTTCTCAATAAAACCATTCATACTCATTGAAATCACGGGCGAAGCAGATGATTGCTTCGCCCGAAAAAATCCGGAATCCTCGCCATCATTCCCTTTCTACCGCTGTGGTGGCCACCTCCAATTCTTTTTGCAATTGATCATGATATTTCTTCATCTCATCCTCTGTCCAGCCAAACTCATCTTTCATCATTTGAAGCACGGAGTCTTTCCATTGATGCACCCAATCAATTTGGAACAACAGACTGCCGGTCCTGCGAATGAAAAAATCGGCAGGAGTCGCAACAGACTCTTCCAAAATCCCGTATTTGAGCATCCCGTAAACTTCCGGAGCCAATTGGTACCGGGAAGCCGCCTCTTTTCCTTTCTCCACATAACGATAAACCTGATCCACGTTGCTGCCATATCGTTGAACAAGTTCTTCCGCCGCCTGAGCAGATAAACCGATCGCTTCCCCGGCTTTTTTCTTCGCTTCCAAAAAGGCTTGCCATTGATCGGAACCGCCGACCTCCCCACCGGAAATGCGGATGCGGTCGGTATGGCAGGGTTTCAGCTGATAACCCTCTTCTTCCGTCAATTCCTTCGCCACCAAATCAACGGTTCTTTCCGCCATTTTCCGGTAACCGGTCAATTTCCCCCCCGCGATGGTGATCAATCCGGACGGGGAACGGAAAATCTCATCTTTTCGCGAAATCTCCGAAGGAGACTTTCCTTCTTCATGAATCAACGGACGGATCCCCGCCCAACTGGATTCGACATCATCTTTTGTCAGCCGGATGTCGGGAAACATGAAGTTGGCTGCATTCAAAAGGTAATCCCTGTCTTCTTCCGTCACCCGCGGATGGGCCAAATCGCCGGAATAATCCGTGTCAGTTGTGCCAATGTATGTTTTCCCGTCCCGCGGAATGGCAAATACCATTCTCCCGTCCGGGGTGTCAAAGTAAACAGCTTGCCGCAACGGGAACCGTCCCTGATCCACCACCAGGTGAACCCCTTTGGTCCAATGCAGGGTTTTCCCTTTTTTGGACCCGTCTTTTTCACGAATTTCATCGCACCACGGTCCGGTTGCGTTGACAATTTTTTTAGCGTAAATTTGATAAATTTCCCCATTCAACAAATCCCGCACTTGAACGCCGGCCAACTTCCCGTCTTGATACAGCAATTCCTCGGCTTTCATGTAGTTGAAAGCATCCACCCCGTATTCGACGGCTTTTTTCAAAACTTCCAAGGTCAGGCGCGCATCATCGGTCCGGTACTCCACATAATAGGCGCTTCCCTTTAATCCTTCTTTTCGCAGCAAGGGTTCTTTTTCCAGCGTTTCTTCCCGGTTCAACATTTGCCGGCGCTCACTCTTTTTCACCCCCGCCAGATAATCGTAAAGCCAAATCCCGATGGAGCTGGCCAGTTTTCCGTATGTCCCGCCTTGGATGACCGGCAGCAACATCCACTCGGGCCGGGTCACATGCGGACCATTTTCATAAACAATCGCCCGCTCTCTCCCCACCTCTTTCACCAGACGGACTTCCAATTGCTTCAAATACCGCAATCCTCCGTGCACCAATTTGGTGGAACGGCTCGATGTCCCTGCCGCAAAATCCTGCATCTCGATCAAGACGGTGTTCAAACCGCGGGTTTTTGCATCCAACGCAATGCCCGCGCCGGTAATCCCCCCGCCGATCACCAAAAGATCTATTTCCCGGGAAAGGACATCCTTGATTTTTTGTTCCCGGTTCAACACAGAAAAAGCTCCGCTCACGGTGATTTCCTCCTTTTTAAAAAAATAACAGCCGTAAAAACCCCTGTGCCCGATACGGCAAAGGAGTTTCAAGGCTGTTCTCCAGATCTCATCCGTTTATTAACTTATATCCAAATTAATCCGCTGTTTTAAATGCTCGGGTTGCTTCAACCGCTTTTCTCCAATTATTATACCACCGGGTCCGTGTTTTGTCATCCATATTGGATTGGAACGCACGATCGATCACCCAATTTTCGTCAATTTCCTTCTTGCTTTTCCAAAAACCGACAGAAAGACCCGCCAAGTAAGCCGCTCCCAAAGCTGTGGTTTCAAGGACAAGCGGTCTTTCGACAGGAACATCCAACAGATCGCTTTGGAACTGCATCAAAAAGTTATTGACGGAAGCCCCGCCGTCCACACGAAGTTTTTTCAGCCGGATTTGCGCATCTTCTTCCATGACATTGAGCACATCTTTGGTTTGGTAAGCCAACGACTCCAGCGTGGCCCTGACAAAATGTGCACGGGTCGTTCCCCTTGTCAGTCCGAAGACAGCTCCCCGGGCATCGGAATCCCAGTAAGGCGTTCCCAACCCCACAAATGCCGGAACCACATAAACCCCTCCGGTCGAATCCACTTCTTTGGCCATGGCTTCGCTTTCTCCGGCATCATCGATCAGCTTTAATCCGTCCCGCAGCCATTGGATGGCGGATCCGGAAACAAAAATACTTCCTTCCAGCGCGTACTCCACTTTGCCGTCCAAACCCCAGGCAATCGTGGTCAGCAGCCCGTGATTGGATGACACGGCATTTTCTCCCGTGTGCATCAGCATGAAGCAACCGGTTCCATAAGTGTTTTTGGCCATTCCCGGTTCAAAACAAGCCTGTCCGAAGAGGGCGGCCTGTTGATCCCCGGCGATACCGGATACAGGCACTTCTTCCCCAAAGAACAAGGATTTTTCCGTCACCGTATACACTTCCGAAGAGGAACGCACTTCCGGCAGCATCTTCTCCGGAATGTCCAAAATGGAAAGCAAATCCGGATCCCATTTTAAATCATAAATATTGTACATCAATGTCCGGGAAGCATTGGAATAATCGGTTACATGCGCCCGTCCGCCTGACAACTTCCAGACCAGCCAGGTGTCAATGGTGCCAAACAGCAAGTCTCCTCTTTCCGCTTTTTCCCGTGCCCCTTCGACATGATCCAAAATCCACTTGACCTTGGTCCCGGAAAAGTAAGGATCAATGAGAAGACCGGTTTTCTTCCGGAATAAGTCGGCATATCCTTTTTGATTCAATTCCTCGCAGATGGAAGCCGTTTGCCTCGATTGCCATACGATCGCCGGGTAGACCGGATTTCCCGTCTTTTTGTCCCAGACCACCGTCGTTTCCCGCTGGTTGGTGATGCCGATGGCGGCAATCTCTGAAGCGGACACGGAGGATTTCGCCAACAGTTCGGCAATCACGCTTTGGACCGAGCTCCAGATCTCCATGGCGTCATGTTCCACCCAGCCGGGATGAGGAAAATATTGTTGGAATTCTTTTTGCGCCATGTGAACCATTTTGCCTTGCCGGTCAAACAAAATCGCCCGTGAACTGGTTGTTCCCTGATCGATCGCCAATACATATTTTTTCGTCACTTTCCAATCACCTCATTTAAACGCTAAAACAGAATCTGATAAGTCCATGCGGCAACGATTCCGCCAATCACCGGTCCGACGACCGGCACCCACGCATATCCCCAATTGGAATCCCCTTTTCCGGGAATCGGCAAAAGAAAATGGGCAAGACGGGGACCCAAATCACGAGCCGGGTTAATCGCATAACCCGTGGCCCCTCCGAGAGAAATCCCGATCGCCACAATCAAAAAACCGACAATCAGGTTTTTTAATCCGTCGGCAAACGCCATTCCTTCCGCGCCCATCACCAGCAAAATAAAAACCAAGAAAAATGTCCCAATCATCTCACTAATCAAATTAAAAAATAAATTCGGAATGGCCGGGGCCGTGGAAAAAACAGACAACTTTGCAGCAGGGTCATCCGTTTGTTCCCAATGCGGATAATAGAAAAGCCAGACAATCACCGCTCCCAAAAAGGCACCGATCATCTGGGCCGCGATATATGACGGAACCTGGCTCCAAAGAAACTTGCCGGCCACGGCCAAGCTGATGGTCAATGCCGGATTCAAATGGGCACCGCTGATGTCTCCTGCCACATAAGCTCCCAACATCACCGCAAAACCCCATCCAAACACAATGACAATCCAACCGGAGCCATGGGAAAACGTTTTCTTCAAATTGACTCCGGCGCACACCCCTCCTCCAAAAACAATCAGGATCATGGTTCCAATGAGTTCAGCCGTAAACGGTGTCATCCAATCCATACGCTCCTTTTCCCCGAGATGCCAAAAAAACAAAAAGAATCACTAAAAACCTTTTTCCACAACCGTTAGAAAAAAGGACGTCGTGATTCTCCCTGTCTCATCACTGGTATGCCTGATTAACTTTTTATTCACGAAAACGATTTCATACTTATTATAAATTAATGTTTTTTATAAATCAATTTCTTTTTAATTAATTTTATTCCATATCTTTTGTTCAGAGGTCGTGATCGCAACGGCTCCGGCCTGTAATGCCTCCCGGGCTTCCTCAACGGTCCGGATCAATCCCCCGGCCAGAATCGGTACGTTGGTATTGTCGGAAATTTCCCGGATGATATGGGGGATGATTCCGGGCAAGACTTCAATGTAATCCGGCTGGAACGATTGAATCAGCCGGTAGCTGGTGTTTAATGCATGCGAATCCAACAGAAAAATGCGTTGAATCGCGATCAACGATCTTTTTTTGGCCATTTGGATCACCGGCGTCCGCGTGGAGATCAATCCGGCCGGTTTGACTTTTTGGCACAGATATTCCGCGCCGTATTCATCACTTCTCAACCCCTGAACCAGATCAACATGCAACAGCACTTTCTTTTGATGGCGCCGTGCCAGTTTCATTAAAGCCGTCAGCTGAGCGATGTGGCTGTTTAACAGAATGACATATTCAAAGTCGGTTTCCATCAGCTTTTCAAATTCCTTGATATTATTGGCTGCCGGCAATATTTTCTGATTGTTGAAATGCTCCATGCTTGACACCTTCTTGTTTCAAATTGTTCTTCATAAACGCTCAAACCGAAACGGGCTCCAGGGTTTCAAAAAATCGAGCAAAAACAACTCTTGTTCCTCAATCCGGCCCACCACATTGGTCCGGCCGTCATTTTTCATCGGTTTTAAGGCGATTTGCAGCTCTCCTTTGTATTGGCCGTAATGATCGTTGTCAATCAAAATATCCCCCCGGCGGATTTCCCGGGTGTTGTGCGGGGGAAAAGAGGCATGTTTATATTTTACACGACTTCCGGTGGAACGGATCATGTATTCGGAAACATCGCCCCGGTATACATGGGGTTCCTCCAACACAATTTTTCTCTCCAAAGGCGTGGCACCCTCACACATGTTCACCGTAAACGCCGGGATTTCCGGAGTGATTTGGCTGAGCTTTTTCAACTCTTCTTCCGACGCATAAGCATTGCCGATGATCACGTCATCAATCCACCCGGTCATAAAAAGGTGTTTGGCTTGAATTTCGACCGGCAGTTCCCGGTGCATTTCCAAGGTGCACAATCCTTCCGCAATCTCTCTCGGCCCCAGGGTGGCGCTTTGTGAACTGACAAAGGCAGCCGTCGGGATCCCCAAGGCTTTAAAAGCGGAACTGGTCCGGGCGAAATGATCATAGGACAACCCGGTATAACGATGAGGATAAAAATTGTGGCAACCGGTCAATTGTTCTTTGTTGGGTTGGTAACTGAGAATCTGGTCAATGGACCGGGTTCCCTGGCTCATGTTGATCTCGATCTTGATGCCGTACGGATTATAAGTCATCATGGCCTCTTCCTGCCCGGAAAAGCCCAGGTCCAGCCGGATTCCGGCCACCCCCCAGTCATGAAATAAAGACAAATCATCCGCCCGGACCCCGAGGTTGGCAAACACGCGCGGATTGACATCGATATACACTTCCATTCCCAGCCGTTTCGCATACGCAATCGTTTGTTTCAATTGTTCCTGCTTGGCACCGTCTTGCTCATTCAGCGAAATGAAACACGTAAACACCCGGGAAAATCCGTATTTGGCCGCCATCTCCAAATAAGCACGGTCTTTTTCAAACGTGGTGCGTCCGGGATATAAAGAAATCCCCAATCGTTTCAATGATTTCCCCACCTTTTATGCTTTCAGTTTTTTGATGATCCGGATCATCCGTTCAATCAATTTTTGCTCACTCATCGCCGTCATCAAATGGTCCTGCGCATGAATCAATAATAACGTTTTTTCCTTCAAGTCTCCATTCAGTTCCGCCTGAATCAGCTTGGTTTGCAATTGATGCGCAACTGCCAACTCTTTATCCGCCTCTTGAATCAACTTCTCCGCTCTTTCAAAATCGAAATCTTCTGCCGCTTCCAGCGACTCAAAAGCAAGTCCGCGTGCGTTTCCCGCGTGCAATATGATTTCAAAAATTTCTTGTTCCAATTTACAATAACTCCTTTTTAATCATTTCGATCACACTCGGGGCTCCCATTGGCGTATATCCCGTGGAAGGAATGAGTTGCACCTTTTTATTGAGCTTTTTGCCGATATTGGAAAGCGAAACAAACCGGTGTCGGATTTGCGGGGCAACCAAGGCCATGTCATAATCGGGCAATTCATTTTCCAGCTCATGGGCACCGATCGCTTTCAAGGTGAGCGGCAACCCTTGTTTTTCCGCTTCCAACTGAATCGCTTTCAAAACAATCGCGCTGGACATGCCTCCTGCGCACACAATCAACACTTTCATTCCGAATCCTCTCCTTTTAACGGCACAAAATAACCTCTTTTTTCCAGTTCATCACCTTATTTACCTTTAATCTACTAGAATTGATAAAAAAAGTCTATTCATATATTTTACAAATTATTTCATATAATTTTGTCTGCAGAGACCGCCATCCCGGCCCCCGCCGCCCATGTCAATGAGAACAACCACCTCCTTTTGACAAAATGCGGTTTTAAAAATAAAAAAGAAAAAATATTCTGATATATATATGTTATAATAT
>NZ_JACETT010000066.1:0-31621 GCF_013912365.1 Thermoactinomyces intermedius | reverse complement strand
AAATATAATATTTTCAAACATGATACTCGGTGGAACGGAAATTTGGTGGTTTGGGATTTGGTTGAGTTTATATTCATTTTTTATTAGAATTTATTCATACAGTTTTTAAATTGTTGAGTTGATCAAAGAAGAGACAGGTGGTTGAGGAGAGTATGAGCAGAGAACCAGTCGGAGCGAAGGAAGATGTGTTGCAGAGAGAGTTGACGCCCGGGCAGTTGACGATGATCGGCCTGGGAAGTGCCATCGGAACCGGACTGTTTATCGGCTCCAGTTTGGCCATTCATTATGCCGGACCCGGTGTCATTGTCAGTTATGCTCTGATTTCTGTGATCGTGTTTATGATGGTGTTTTGTCTTGCCAAATTGTCCATGGAACACCCGACGACGGGCTCATTCGGGATTCATGCGGAAAAATATCTCCATCCATGGTTGGGTTATCTGGTCCGGTATACGTATTGGGCAGCCAATGCCATTGCCATCGGAGGCGAAGCGACGGCTGTAGGGATCTACATGCAGTATTGGTTTCCCGAAGTGCCCCGGTGGATCTTTGTGGTGGCTTTTTCTTTGCTGATTATTTTGATCAATGCCTTGTCAGTCAAAAATTTCGGCATGTTTGAATTCGGGTTTTCCACGGTCAAGGTGACGGCATTGTCGGTCTTTATTGTTTTGGGGTTGCTACTCATTTTTGCTGAACCGGCTGAAAGCATAAACCGGCTGGCCGGTGACGGACAATTTGCCCCCCAGGGATGGTTCGGGATTTGGATGGGAATGGTGATGGCCTCTTTCAGTTTCATGGGAACAGAAATTGTTGCCGTCACGGCCGGAGAAGCCAAAGAACCCCGGCGGGCCTTGGCCAAAACCATGAAATGGATGGCCCTTCGTTTGATTCTTTTTTATCTGCTTTCCATGGCCGTGATGCTGGCTTTGATTCCCTGGCAGCAAATTGGCGGGGAACAGTTGGAACAAAGCCCGTTTGTCAAGATGTTGCAGCTTTTGAACATCCCCTATGCGGCCGGCTTGATGAATTTTATTGTGTTGACCGCCGCTTTGTCGACCATGAATGCCAACTTGTATGCTTGTACGCGGATGATGTTTTCGTTGGCCAAAAGTGAGTTTGCGCCCGAAAAGTTGGGGAAGGTCACCCGAAAAGGAGTGCCGGTTCCGGCATTGATCGTTTCGTCCTTTGGACTGATGATTGCCATCCTGCTCAATGTGACGGATGAGAAAGCCTATCAAACCTTGTTTGGAATTGCGATTTTCGGCGGGATCTTCACTTGGATGATCATCTTTTTAACCTATTTCCGCTATCAGCGATTAAAAACGGCACGGTTTTCACCGGTTGCCATCATCGGGTTTGTCGTGCTGCTTTTGGTATTCATCACCATGTTTTTGCATCCGGCATGGAAATTCGCAATTTATATCGGGCTGGTTTGGGTGATGATTTTAAGCGTCTTTTACGGGCTGCAAAGATGGCGGAAAGCGAAAAAAAAGGGAATAAGCGAAATCAGGCTTTCATAATTTTATAGCGGGTGATGCCAAATTTTGGCATGACCTGCTCTTTTTGTTTGAAGCAGAAAATATAGGATCCGGAAGAACCGGCAGAGAATGGAATAAAAAGGGAAACAAAGATGGAGGTGAACCGATTGCCTGAGTCCCGAGTAATCCGGGAATCATCGGAAAATTGCTATCATTTGGGGGACTTTCCCCGCCTTCCCGATGAAACCGATGATATCGGGAGATTTCGGCGGGCCATTCAAGCAATGCCTTCCGGATCCCGGCTCATGGTTCCGCCCGGCCGTTATTTATTGGAGGGAATTTGCATTCGCAAACCGATCAGCATCTGTTTTGACAAAAAGGCGGTCGTGGAGCCTGTGCACGTCAATGCCCCTTATATTTTGAAATGGGAGGGCGGGACGGGTTACCATGAGTATTGCCTCGCCCATGACTTGAAAAGAGGGGACCGGAGTTTTTGGATTTTGCAAACCCCGTGGGATATAAAAGCCGGAGACATGATTGCGTTGACGGATGATTCCACAAGGTGGTCCGACGGCCAAAAAAATGTGAACGTGGAAGTCCATGAAATCGAAAGTATTCATCCGTCAGAACAAGAATTGCTCCAAGAAGGCCTGAATGAAAAAAGTTGGGCCGGTCCGGTTTGGAATCACCAAAGCACGTTGGGCAGGGAGGCTTCTTTTGCCTGGGATCCCGGGGAATCTGCTTTAAAAATAGAATTAAAACCGGTGACGGAGCCGGGATCTGCTTCCTTCGGACAAAAGGTTTCCGGGATCCGGGAAGGCGAACGGTATAATTTGCAGCTGACGTGCCGGGTGAAGACAAGCCGGTCGGTCACGGGAAGCTGTTATGTCGCTTGGTATGACAAGCGGGATCAATTTCTTTCCCGCTCAAAAGTGAAGGAATTTGACCCGCTGCATTGGCAGACAATCGTGAACGGGAATCTGAAGGCACCTTCCGGTGCGAGTGCGGCGCGGGTGATTGTTTCCGTCCATGCATTAAAGCCGGGGGATTGCGGTACGCTTTGGGTAAAAGGGGTATCCTTTACAAGCGCAGTGACCCGGATGGTCTTAAAAGACCGGGTCCGTCTCCCCAAGCGTGCTTCGGTCCAAAAAAATGTTTACAAGATCAACCCGCTCCGGTCCGTCTGTGTGGAAAATTTTTGTTACCACTTAAAAGAAGGATCCAGCAAAGGATTTGGCATTTTGGCTTTCAATATGCACGGGTTTTCCGTCCGGGGATTGAAAGGGGAAAGAGGGGCGGAATCGGCCATTCAAGTGCAGCGCAGCATGGATGTGACCGTGGAGGATTTTGATGTGCGGGATCCGCAGGTGGTGGGATCCGGTCAAGGATACGGGATCCAGTTCTACGGCGGAAACCGCAAGGTTGTGGTCCGGAACGGATATACCCGGCGGATGCGTCACAGTGTGGATTTCGAAGGGACTTTTGATGCATGGGTGGAGAATGTGGTGGACGAAAAAGGAAAAGGGGCTTCATTCATGATCTCGCATAACGGCTGGTGTTCGGATATCACGTTTACCCGCTGCCGGTCCGTTGACTCCGGTTCGTCGGGATTTGTTGCGGAAGCCCAGGGGGTGAAAGATCCTTACTCCTTGAAGCATTATAATATCCGGATTCTTCATTGCGAATGGCAACGCGCACGCCGTCTTGCCGATCCGGTTTGCTATGGATTCGGCATTTGGCTGAAAGCGCCGGTGACCGGGAAAATCATGCATTTTAAGGCGATGTGCGGAAATGGTGAAAGCCCCACGGCTCTTCAGGACAATGGGGCGATTCGGTTACTCCCTGCCGGCAATGACCTTTGGGTCGGGCACGTGACCGGCGAAGGGTTGAGACGGGGGGTGTTGATCGCTTGTCCGACGGCCGTTCCGGAGCAGGAATACCCGGGAAAAATGGCGTTTCACGATATCTGTTTGCGAAAATGCCGTACCGGCTTTTTGATCAATGACGGTGAGGGGAAAAGGGTGTTTCTTTATGATTTGAAGCTGGATCAAATCGATTCCTGGTTGTTTGAAGGAAACGGGCGGGGCAGTTACGAACAATTTGTTTTGGACGGACTGAAGGTGGTGCGTTCCGGCAACGCCGGCTTGATGCAGTTCAGGCCGCAGCCGGTCCAAGGTTCGGTGCTGAAGGGGAGGATTGCCCGCATTGTGTCGGATCAAAGAGGGGCGTTTTCTTCGCTGAAAAAAAATTGGTCCCTGACTTTAAGCGACTGTTTGTTGAAGGGAGACGGGGAGACCGTTTGGTTTTCGGGAAAAATCAAAAACTCCTGCGCCCGGGGGATTCCGGACGGGATTGTGGAGGGGCAGCGGTTAAAATTGGTTTCGTCCTCTCCGGACACGTTTACGGTGTTTTCGGACAACATCGCGGGTTGCAAGGGACGCGGAATCACCCTGTCTCCCGACAAGCCGTCCGTTCTGTTGGTCTGGCAGGAGAAAAAGTGGATTCCCGTTCAATAAAAATGAGAAAAAATATGTTAATATTTTATGGTGTCTGTATCGGATATTGATCAAAGAATCAGAAATTAGAAAGTGTGAGTGAAATCAAAACAAAGCAAAAAACCGTAGATTTGGACAAATTGGAAGAGACGAGCAAGAATCCCATGGTGAAGGAGTATGGTGTGACTTGGACGTTGTACAAATGTGAGACATGTAAATATTTAGAAGATCGTGGTAAAAGTTTTCGTTGCATTCACCACAAAGGACGTCACTATCCCAGTTGGGATGCTTGCGGCTTATATCGTCCGCGTTCTTAAAACTCTCGCTTTTGGCGAGAGTTTTTCCTTATAAGTAATCCATGACAATTTGTGCGCCGTCGATGGCGGAGCCGGGTTTCCCGACAAGGGTTGCATTGTTTTGCATCTCGTGGAGGGGATCCGGGTGTTCGATCAGATAGGTGAGTTGTTTGGGTAAATGTTGTGGCTGGTCTTCCCGGATGGCCACTTGCTTGTTCAACAAAAAGCGGCTGTTTTTTTCTTCCTGGCCGGGAATCGGTTGGCAGATGACCATGGGAAGCCCGGTTGCCAAGGCTTCCGAACTGGTCATTCCGCCCGGTTTGGTGACGATGAAATCCGATGCGCACATGAAATCGACCATGTTATGCACAAACGGGAAGAGATGAACATGGGAGAGGTTTTTCAGTTCCCGGGATAATTCATCATATAACGGTTGATTGTTTCCGGTGATGATGAGCAATTGATAATTTTGTTTTAAAGGCATGTGTTTTAATGCCTCCAGACAGGAGTAAAACGGCCCGATCCCGCTTCCGCCGCCCATCAGCAAGATCGTAAAGCGGTCGGGGGAGATCCCGATTTGTTTTCGCGCTTCCTTTTTCTCTTTTTGTTCCGTGAAAAAAGCCGGGTTGATGGGAATACCCGTGCTGTAAAGATCGGCCTGGCAACCTTTTTTCCGGATTTTCACCCCGATTTCTTCATGTGCGGTAATATAAAAATCAACAGCGGGATGAACCCAGAAGCTGTGAACGTCAAAGTCGGTCACCACGCCTCCCAACCGAAAGTGTTTGCAGGAAGTATGGCTTTTCAAGTAGGCACAGGCACTCAGGCAAAAGGCATGCGTGCAGATGATCACCCGTGGTTTCAATCCCTCAATGAAGGTCCGGAGTTTATGAGCCACAAATTTTCCCATCGGATCCCGAAACAGTTTGCTGAACCGGGAATCCCATTGATAGCAAGCGCCCCAGAGGTTTGGGGCATACCGCAACGTCTGCAAATAGCTTTTTTTGATCAGTGATTTCAACTGCTTGCTGATCATCGGCAGGATGGAAACGATTTGAACTTCACTGCCCGGATATTCAAGTTCAATCCCCTTTTTTAAAGAGCTGGCGGCGCTGTAGTGACCATAACCGGCAACGGTTTCTGTTAAAATGAGGATTTTGTCCATGGCTCAGTCACGCTCCAAATCCGTTTTAATCCTTCTTTCAACATAAATACCCGCTGAGCAAGCAAAGTCCTTTCAGCCTGAAAAAATTTATCCGGTCCGGCAGGCGGCACCCGGGTTCGAATTCCGCATATGAAGCGACCGGATCCCGGAAGGGACGGGGGCGACATTGGTTCAATCCGTTTTCCGGCAAGGGTTCTTCCCGACGGAGTTGTCCGGACCCGAAATATGTTATTACCTTTCTTTGTATCCATTAAACCGGTGGATCATTGGCAAAAGCGGCCGGGGCGTGGCGGTGAATGCAAATCATGTGTTCTATTTTCTCTTTAACATAGAAAATTATTCAAATAGAAAGAAAGCCGGGGCATAAAAAAAGAACCCTGCAAGGTTCATGGATGCAGGGTTCTGATCGGGCTTTAATCCAACAAAAAGTTTTTGACCTTTTTCAAAAAGCCTTCTTCCTGTTCACTCAGGTTGAGTGCTTTCCATTTGGAAGGGGTGGCATATTTGACTTGCATTTGGAGCATCTTTTTGTTGGAGCCGTCTTTGTTCATGATGTAAAAAGAGCTGGAGTCTTTCTCTTTTTCATTTTTTTCGTTGACGGTGAACAAAATTTGTTTTCCGTCTTCCGACCAAACTGCCCCGGAAGCGGCTTTGTCAAGATCCGCCGTGATGTTTCGGGCTTGTTTGGTGGCCAGGTTCATGACATAAATGTCGGTTTGTCCGTTTTGGCTTTTTTCAAACAACACTGATTTTCCATCGGGCGAAAAATGCGGAGAATACTCAGAGGATTTTGGATCATGATGGCCGGTTAAGGGCGAAATCTGGCTGCCGTCGGCGTTCATGATGTAAAGGCCGGTATTCCCGTCTTTATCCGTGGAATGGAAAACGATTTTTTTCCCGTCCGGAGACCAGTCCGGGCTGGAATGAAAGACTCCGTCTTCGGCTTTGGTCAGCTGTGTCACTTTTTTGTTTTCCAAGTCGATGGTGTATAAGTTTCCGTCGCTCCTTGCGAAGACAATTTTTTCCCCGTCGGGAGAAAAGCGCGGGGAAGAATCAAAATGGGGAAAATGGCTGCGGGTGAGACGCACTGCGTTTTTCCCGCTGCTGTCGGCAACATAGACGCTGTCATGTTTAATATAGGTAATCATGTCACCGGAAGGAGAGACATCGACGGAATTTCCTGAAGTGATCCGTTTGGTTTGCAAAGTTTCAGGGTTGAATTGATAAATGCTCTGCGTATGTAAACCGCCACTGAACAAAATGGTGCCGGGTTGTTCTTGATTGGCATAAACAGGCAGAGCAAGTGAGGTGGAAAGAATGAGTGCCCCCATCATCCCTGTTACTTTTTTGGAAACTTTTTTCATGGATTCTCTCCTTTCTGGTACCGCATTTAAAAATTATTATATAGGATTTTTTTATGTTTGCGGATGTTTGTTGCAAAATTTACAAATATTTTTTCTCATATTTTCATTTTGTTTTCATAGAGAAAAATTTTGTTTGATTTCTGTTTATGCATTCGCTAGACTGTGTAAAGAAATTGGAAAGAAAAAGGAGGAAATGCATCGGAAACCGGATGCAGGATGAACATGAAAACGTTCGTGATTTCAGGTCTCAAACCGGAATTTTTCCGGGATATTGAACTGATTGCTCAATTGTTTTTTGAAAAAGTCCGTGTCATTGGCAAGGATGACGAACAAAACGGTGATTATTTTCTGGCTTTTTCCATCCATGAAGGAAAGCCGGTGGAAGTAAAGATCCGGCTCGAAGATTTAAAGAGCCGTCAATGCCATGAATCTTTCCACCAACGTGAAGTGGAAGCGGAAGTGGAAGGAAAGGAATATGTGAAACGGGTCCGGCAAGCGGTGAAATATGTTTTTTTGGAAGTCATGGAAAAAGCGACCGGGATTGATCAGCCTTGGGGAATCCTGACGGGCATCCGTCCGGTCAAATTGTTCCATTCTTTTTTGCAACAAGGCTTTTCCGAAGAAGAAGCGGCGCAAAAAATGCAAAAAGATTATTTGCTGCATCCGGAAAAGACGGAGATTCTGGCGGAAATTGCCCGGCGCCAAAAAAGTGTTTTGCCGGATTTATATGATCTGAACCGGGAAGTCAGCATATATATCGGCATCCCGTTTTGTCCGACCAAATGCGCGTATTGCACGTTTCCCGCTTATGCCATTCAAGGGAGGAACGGAACCGTCGAAGATTTTTTGGCAGGGCTTCATGAAGAAATCAAAGCGATTGGCAAGTGGTTGGAGGAAAAACAGTTGAAGGTGACCACCATTTATTTTGGCGGGGGGACGCCGACATCCATATCCGTCCCGCAAATGGATGGTCTCTTCCGGCTGTTGAAAAAGCACATCCCGCATTATGAAAACGTGCGTGAGTTGAATGTGGAAGCCGGGCGGCCGGACACGTTGGATGAAGCGATGCTGGATCTTTTGAAATCTTGGAACGTGGACCGGATCAGCATCAACCCGCAAAGTTTCAAAGAGGAAACCTTGAAATGGATCGGCCGGCACCACACGGTGAAAGAAACCCTGGACAAATACCGTCTCGCACGGGAGAAAGGATTTACAAACATCAATATGGACTTGATTATCGGGCTCCCGGGAGAAGATATCCAAACGTTCCGGGAAACCCTGAAGACCATGGGGGAATTGAAACCGGAATCGGTGACCGTTCACACTCTTTCTTTCAAAAGAGGTTCAGTGATGACGCAAAACAAAGACAAATATCAAGTGGCCGGGCGCGAAGAAACGAGAACCATGGTGAAGTTGGCGCGGGAGTGGGCCAAAGCCTCCGGATATGTTCCGTACTATTTGTACAGGCAAAAAAATATCCTGGGAAACCAGGAAAATGTCGGGTATGCATTGCCCGGGCAGGAAAACATGTACAACATTATCATTATGGAAGAACGGCAAACGATCATCGGATTGGGATGCGGGGCCGTCAGTAAAATCGTTTCTCCGCATACGGGACGGATCACGCGTTTTTCCAACCCCAAAGAACCCAAGGCCTATATTGATTCCTTTGCCCGCTATCTGGATCAAAAGATCCGTCACTTGGATGAAATCTACGGTCAAACCGGTTCCCTTTAATGGCGGAGGCGAAGAGGGTGTCCCGCCCTCTTTGGCCTTCTGAATCATTCGCAGATCAAACAGGAAAGCCAACGATAAACCCCTTGGCAGTCGGTACCCCGTTTAAATTCCAATTCATAGGTTTTTCCTTTGGTCCTGATTTCCAAGACATTTGCGCGGTTCCAGAACCCTTTGACATACAGCCCGATGCTGTCGATGCGTGAATACGGGATGGAAAGAATCCCTTTTTCCCTTCCGAAAAGGGTCCGGTCGATCAAGACGATCCGCCGGGTGGTCAGGACAACCATATCGAGCAGCAACCCGTAAGTATATATGGTTTCTTCGCCCTCATACAGCCATTTTTGTATTTGTTCCCAATGCTTTGCGGAATTTTCAACACGGTTTTTTTCCATCTTTCCAGCATCCTCCCCTTCATTCATCATAGCCGGAATTTTTCCGTTTCAACCGGTACGACGCCTGACAAAAAAAGATCCACCTTTTTCAAGATGGATCGGACTCTTCGGGTTTTCCGCGATTCATTCCTCTTTCCGGTTTAAACAGGTCACTTTGACACCCAGGACGGCCAACAGGATCCCGATGACGGGAACTGTATAATTGAAAATCGCGTAGGGAGCATATTGAAAGGTGTTCACTCCCAAGGTGGAGGTGATGAAAACACCGCAAGTGTTCCATGGCACCAGTGCGGATGTGACCGTGCCCCCGTCTTCCAGTGCGCGGGACAGGTTTTTGGAATGAAGGTTTCTTTTTTTGTAAGCGCTTGCAAACATACGGCTCGGAAGCAGAATGGAAATATATTGTTCCGCAGCGGTGACATTGGTGACAAAGCTTGAAAGAATGGTGGTTGGAATCAGGCTTTTTGCCGATTTGGCAAATTTCAGGATTTGGTTGACAAGGGCTTTTTGCATGCCGGTGGATTCCATGATTCCCCCGAAGGTCATGGCCACAATGGTCAGGGAGACGGTATACATCATGCTCTCGATTCCGCCGCGGTTAAACAATTCATCGACCCATGCCTGTCCGGATTCAATGGTGTAGCCGTCATGCATGGCACGGATCGCATCGCCGGCCGGATCTCCCTGCACAAAAATCTGGCAGATGAATCCCGCCAAAACCCCTACCGCCAAAGCAGGCAACGCCGGAACTTTTTTGGCCACCAGAAAAATGACCAGCACGGGAACCAATAAGAGCCAGGGCGAAATGACAAAATTTTTTTCCAAAGTGGAAATCATGGTCTGGATATGTTCATCCTGGATGTTGTGGGCGCTGAACCGCATTCCTGCAAAAAAATAGAAGGACAGTGCGATGACAAGTCCCGGAATGGTGGTGTAAAACATGTGCCGGATATGTTCAAACAAATCGGTTTCCGTCACCCCTGAAGCCAAATTGGTTGTATCGGAAAGAGGGGACATTTTATCGCCGAAATAGGCTCCGGATATGATGGCTCCCGCCACGAAAGGAGCCGGAATACCCATGCTGATGCCGATTCCCATGCCGGCGACGCCGATGGTTCCCATCGTGGACCAGGAACTGCCGATCGCAAGGGACACGACACAACAGATCAAACAGATGCTGACCAGAAAGAGGGAAGGGGTGATGATCTTCAATCCGTAATAAATCAAAGAGGCGATAATTCCTCCGCCGATCCAAGTGGCGATGATCAGTCCGACCAGAATGATAATTAACATGGCGGGCAAAGCCAGGCGGATGCCTTGATACATCCCTTCTTCCATATTCTTCCACGAATGGCCGTGGAAGTGTGCGACCCAACCGGCTGTGATGGTGCCGACGATCAGCGGAATGTGGGGGGGTCCTTCAAACCGGATGATCGTAACGGCCATGGTGACGATCATCACCAGAAGCGGGAACAATGCCCAAAGAAACGGAATATCCTGTTGCTTGGAATGCTTCATAATTTTCCTCCTTTTTTTCGCTTTGGATAAATGTTGATTTTTGGGTAATATCTATTAGTTTATAATAAATTAATTCAGAAATAAAATTTAGTTACGATTATTTTGCTAAGTTGTTTTTCTGGGAAAACAGAAAATATTGGAACAATATGATATAAACAAAAAAAGAGGGCGGTTGCCCTCTCGTGTCGGATGGAAGCACAGTTGCGCCGGTTACAACAGGTTGCTGGTGGAGTTGCCGCTTCCACCGCAGATGGTTTGTGCGTCTCCCAAGTTAATCGGGATTTGCAGGTTCAAGTTGATGAGACCGGCACTTTGCGCTCCGGTGGTGGCTCCGTTATTCACCCGGGCTTGGCATCCGCCGCGGCGGCGTCTGCGACGGTGTGGCACAACCACGATGACTTTCTTTCTTCTCGTGCAGCAGGACATACCGCGTCACCCCCTTTCACAAGGATTGCCGGACAAAGACGGGTCGGGAGAAGTGGATGTCAAATCGGGAAGGGAAGGGGGAGAAGACCTCCCCCGGCATCACTCATCAGAGGAGATTGCTGGTCGAGTTACCTCTGCCGCCGCTGAAGGCCTGAGCATCTCCTAAGTTAATGGGTACTTGCACGTTCAGGTTGAGCAAGCCGGCACTTTGTGCACCGGTCCGGGGAGCGTTGTTGACGGATGCACGTGCGCTGAAGGACCGGCGGCGTCTGCGGCGGGCCACAACGACCACGACTTTCTTTCTTGCATGGCAATGCATAAGCCTTGCACCTCCTTTCAGGGGGAATGATCACATTGGATTCGGATTACTCTTTCTTTTCAGAATCCGCAGCGGATTGCTTGGAGGAGAATTGTTGTTTGATTTGCTGTTCAATTTGCTTTTTTTGTTCTTCCGTCACCGGAACTTTTTTCGCGATGACATTGACCAGATTGGGAGCCAGGGATTGCATCAGGGATGCGCCGGTTGTTGTTCCTCCGTTTCCGTTGCCGATGAGGATCGACATCAACAGGTTGACGAGTGCCGTGATGAAATCAGTGAGGATGCCGGTTACATTGCCGACGGCTGCTCTGGCAGAACCGGTGAGGGCTGCGGGCAAAGTCAGGATATAATTGAGAAAATCAATCGCGGTTTGTTGCGCTTCCACTTGTTGGGATTGCGGGACATTTTCCCGGATGGCTTCGTCCAAAATGGCGCGGATTTGTTCCAACTCTTCGGGGGTAAAGGAGTTTTTGCTCATCCTGTTTCACCTCCTTTCAATGGGGTTCACAGAACTTACACGGCATTGGATACCGAGTTTTGGTCGCTTTCATTCAATGATGTGGAATCACCAATATTGACGGGAATTTGGACGATGATATTAATCAGACCGCTGATCGCGCCATCGATGGTCGCGGCGTTGTTGACGGAGCTGTCTGCAGAGGAAGGGCGTGTCGGACGTCTTCGTTTTTTGCGGGGGGAAACGTTTTTTAGCAGAAGCAGTCTGCGGCAGTGCTTGCACAAAGTCGGTTTTTTCTTCCTTTTCCGGAGTTTCCTTCGCCGTCTATAACAGGTCATTGTTTGCGCCTCCTCTCGTCCGGGAGGGCGCCGATTTGTTCCGGTGCAAGACGTCCTGTTGGATAAGTTGCTTAATCTTGTTTTTGGTCCCTGGTTGGAACACTTCTGCCAAATTGATTAAATTCTGCAGTTTTGGGGGGAGTTTTTCATCATCCAGACTTTTGATCAATAAGTTGTATATTTTCATTCTTATGATTTGTTCCATTTGTCCTGAAAGATGATCGAGGTGTTTCCGGTTGCCATTCAATGACGACACCTCCTTGTTTTCAACTGGCATTCTTTGAAGTTACTATAGTATATTATTTGCTCGCAAAAAGGTGATTATATATTTTATAAATAGTTTAGTATCTTGGTAGAAAATAAAGCCGCCTTCCATTCGGAAAGCGGCTTTTCATCAGCCGGGGGTTTCCGTGAAATATTCCGGAAATTCCCGCATAAATGTTTGTACGACTTCCGGATATTCGTTTTCGCTGATTTCGAAGATTTCCTCCCCTGAATATTCAAAAAAGAAAAGGGATTTGTCGGGATGATCCGGGTCATAATACATGGCCATGGTTCGCTGTTGATGGGTGAAGGTGGCGCCCAAAACCGCCAGGAAAGTCCTTCCGTCCATTTCCAGCCGTTGAAAGAAAAGCGGTTCCAGTTCTTGCAAAATCAGATCACTGTAGGTTTCCCCCGGATAACGCAAAACCATTACCTCTTCTTTTTCTTCTTCAATAATATAGATTTCTCTTTTTCGTTCCTTTTTCCACAACAGCAATAAATGCTTGATCCCTTGATGGATGAAGACATATTGATAAGGCGTTTGAAAGCGGATGTTCAATGATTTTCTCCCCTGTTTTTAAAATCGGACTCTTTTTATATTAAAACATGGACGTGCCGGAAACAATGAACCGGCTTGAAGAAAAGGCTTGCGGAAATCCGGTTGCTAGAATCCGGCGGGCAACAGTATAATACCAACGTAAGGATTTATGAAAGGGATCATGATTGGGAAAAATGGTGGGAGAAGGAGGGAAATCCATGAACACGTCCGGCAAGGAAACGCCCCGCAATCAGGAAAATGATTTTATTGATGCCGTGAAAGGTGCATTGGGAGCCGCCGGGGTATTCTTGTTGATCTTTATTATTTTAACGGCAATCGATGTAATGCGGTAAAATTTTTAAAACGGGAGGGCCTGAGGCGGAATCCTCTCGTTTTTTTGTCGGGACCCGGAAGGGCTCGGTTTGCTTCCGGTTGGCAAAAGCAAAACCGTGAGATATACTTCAGAATGTGGCCAAACATGAAAAAAAGATTTTCTGTCTGACTGATACCTGGTTTTGTAAGGGGATACAGAAGGATGGAATACATAAATCATGAATCAGGGTTTGGCGTGTTTTTTGTGGTTATGACCAAGGATTGGGGGATTGCGGAATGAATGTTCATGAGTATCAAGGAAAGCAAATCCTGAAAAAATATGGCGTTCAGGTTCCGAACGGCTTTGTCGCGTTCACTGCCGATGAAGCGGTGGAAGCTGCGAAAAAACTGGAAGGAGACCTGTGGGTTGTCAAAGCGCAAATTCATGCCGGGGGCCGTGGAAAAGCCGGTGGCGTGAAATTGGCAAAAAGTTTGGAAGAAGTCCGTCAATATGCAGATGAATTGCTCGGGAAGACGCTGGTGACCCATCAAACCGGCCCGGAAGGAAAAGAAGTCAAACGATTGTTAATTGAAGAAGGACTCCCAATTGAAAAAGAATACTATGTCGGAGTGGTGATTGACCGGTCCACCCAACGTGTCGTCATGATGGCTTCCGAAGAAGGAGGCACGGAGATCGAAGAAGTGGCCGCCAAAACACCGGAAAAAATCTTTAAGGAAGTGATTGATCCGGCGGTTGGGATGATGCCGTTCCAAGCGCGTCGTTTGGCTTATTCCATCAACATCCCGCAAGAGAAAGTCAATCAAGCCGTGAAATTTATGCTGGGCCTTTATCAGGCATTTGTCGACAATGATTGTTCCCTGGCGGAAATCAACCCGCTTATTACCACGAAG
The DNA here is from genome assembly GCF_013912365.1 of Thermoactinomyces intermedius. Lineage (NCBI taxonomy): Bacteria > Bacillati > Bacillota > Bacilli > Caryophanales > Thermoactinomycetaceae > Thermoactinomyces > Thermoactinomyces intermedius. The sequence goes on along the minus strand of NZ_JACETT010000066.1, from coordinate 17,613 downwards.
GACGGACGCGTCATGGCATTGGACGCGAAATTGAATTTTGATTCGAATGCATTGTTCCGCCATCCTGATATTTTAGAAATGCGCGACTTGGATGAAGAAGATCCGAAAGAAGTTGAAGCTTCCAAATATGATCTGAACTATATTGCGCTCGATGGAAATATCGGCTGCATGGTGAATGGAGCCGGCTTAGCCATGGCCACCATGGACATCATCAAACATTATGACGGCGAACCGGCCAACTTCCTGGATGTCGGTGGCGGCGCAACCGCGGACAAAGTGCGGGAAGCTTTTAAGATTATTTTGTCGGATGAAAATGTCAAAGGAATTTTTGTAAATATTTTCGGCGGAATCATGAAATGTGACGTGATCGCCAGCGGAGTGGTGGAAGCGGCAAAACAAATCAAACTGGACCGGCCGTTGGTGGTTCGTCTGGAAGGCACCAACGTCGAACTCGGCAAGAAAATTCTGCAAGAATCCGGTCTGGAAATTGTGGCAGCCGATTCTTTGGCGGATGGCGCGCAAAAAATTGTGGAACTGGTGAAGTAAGAATTTGAATGACAGATCGCCCGAGAAAGGTGGGAGTTTAGGTGAGTATTTTTGTAAATAAGGATACCAAAGTGATCATCCAGGGGATTACAGGGTCAACCGGATTGTTTCATACCAAACAGGCGATTGAGTACGGGACACAAGTCGTCGGCGGTGTCACTCCGGGCAAAGGGGGACAGGAGATCGAAGGAGTTCCCGTTTTCAACACGGTGCAGGAAGCCGTGGAAGTGACCGGGGCCAATGCTTCTGCGATTTATGTGCCTCCGGCCTTTGCAGCCGATGCCATCATGGAAGCGGTGGATGCCGGATTGGAATTGGTCGTGTGCATCACTGAAGGCATCCCGGTATTGGACATGGTGAAAGTAAGACGGTACATGGAAGGGAAAAAAACACGCCTGATCGGCCCGAACTGTCCGGGTGTCATCACTCCGGGCGAGTGCAAAATCGGAATCATGCCGGGATATATTCATGTTCCCGGACATGTCGGGATCGTGTCGCGGAGCGGAACGCTCACCTATGAGGCCGTCCATCAATTGAGCACACGCGGGATCGGCCAATCGACGGCAGTCGGCATCGGGGGCGATCCGATCAACGGAACCAACTTCATCGATTGTTTGAAAGCTTTTGAAGAAGATCCGGACACCAAAGCGGTGATCATGATCGGGGAAATCGGTGGTACGGCAGAAGAGGAAGCGGCCGAATGGATTAAAAACCATATGACAAAACCGGTGGTCGGTTTTATCGGCGGACAAACCGCACCTCCCGGAAAACGCATGGGACACGCGGGCGCGATTATCTCCGGAGGAAAAGGAACCGCTGCCGAAAAAATTGCCACGTTGGAACGCTGTGGCGTAAAAGTGGCGGAAACACCGGCTGTCATCGGCGAAACCTTGGTGAAAGTTCTGGAAGAAAAAGGGTTGTTGGACGAAGTGACGGTGAAGTGATGAATGAAGGGAACCTTTCGGGTTCCCTTTTTTTTATTGGTACGGGCCGCGGCGGTGATGGTTTTGGGAAAATCAGGATCCGGCGGAAGGAGAAAGGGCGGGGAAATGGTACTTTGTAATATTGGAAATAGGAACCAATCGCATCACGGGTGTCGACTCTTATAAGCTGTTCATTTTCTTGCAAAAGAGGTGTTGACCGTTGCATGCTTATTCTTGGTTGATTGCATTGGATCACATTCCGTCGGTGGGATGGCACACCATTCATTCATTGATCCAAGCGGGATGGAAACCGAAAGGGCCCGTGCCGGACGATTTATTGGACCGGTTAACGCTTTCCCGGGTGAGGCCAAAAGCGATCGGGAAGGTGAAATGCGAATTGACTTCCGCGTTGGTTGAAAAAGTGATGCAAAATCTGGAAAAAATGCAGATTCAGACCGTGACGTTTTTTGATCCGGCCTATCCTTCCCTGTTGAAAGAGATTGCCCAACCGCCATGGGTGTTATATATTCGGGGGGATTCATCCTTATTGACGCAAAAGTCGCTCGCCGTGGTGGGAACCCGAAAACCGACGCCTTACGGACTCCGGGCAACGCGGGAGCTGGTGACGCCGTTGGCGGAACGCGGGTGGACCATCATCAGCGGGATGGCCAACGGAATCGACGGGGAGGCACACCGGTCCGCGCTGCGGGTGGGAGGCAAAACCATAGCCGTTTTGGGAACGGGGGTGGATGTCATTTATCCCAAAAATCATCGCCGCCTTTATGAGCAGTTGGTGGAGCACGGGGCGGTGATTTCCGAAATGCCGCCCGGCACCCCGCCCCATCCAGGGGTCTTTCCCAGACGGAACCGGATTATCAGCGGTCTTTCGCACGGAACGCTGGTGGTGGAAGCCGCGGAAAAATCGGGTTCTTTGATCACTGCCGGGTTCAGCATGGAGCAGGGAAGGGAAGTTTTTGCCGTTCCGGGGATGATGACCTCCGCCCTAAGCCAGGGAACATTAAAACTGATCCAGGACGGGGCAAAATGCGTGCGCCAGCCGTCAGACATCCTGGAAGAGCTGGAGGGGCTCCCTTTGACCGGTTCCCTTCCGGACGATTTGCATAATTTGAGCCCGATTGACTTAAATGATATAGAAGAGCAAATCTACGGACAAATTCCGATGGATGAACCGATCCACATCAATCAGTTGTTGGAGCGGTTTGATCAACAAAGGGCCCCGGGGGAAGTTCATCAGGCACTGGTCACGTTGGAGATGAAACAGGTGATTGCCTCGCTTCCCGGAGCCCGGTATATCCGCAAGTGACGCATCAAAGCATCTTCAAACCAAGTGTCCGGAAGTTGAACACTTTGGTCACAATTTGGTATTGTATCAAATACGAGTGCAAATAAGAGAAGTGGCAAGAATGAGGGGAGGGCCGTAGATGGCCGATTCACTAGTGATTGTTGAATCACCGGCTAAAGCCAAAACCATAAAAAAATACCTGGGAAGCAAATACATCGTGAAAGCTTCCATGGGACATGTGCGGGATTTGCCCAAAAGCCAGATGGGCGTCAATGTGGAAAACCGGTTTGAACCCAAATATATCACCGTCCGGGGAAAAGGGGATATTTTAAAAGAATTGCGTGACGCCAAGAAAAAAGTAAAAAATGTCTATCTGGCGGCGGACCCGGACCGGGAAGGGGAAGCGATTGCCTGGCATCTGGCGCACAGTTTGAATGTTCCCCTGGAGCAAAAATGCCGGGTCGTTTTCAATGAAATCACCAAACAAGCCGTCAAAGAAGCATTCAAGCATCCCCGGGAAATCAACATGGATTTGGTGAATGCCCAACAGGCAAGGCGGATTTTGGACCGGTTGGTGGGGTATAACATCAGCCCGCTGTTGTGGAAGAAGGTGAAAAAAGGCTTGAGTGCCGGACGGGTTCAGTCGGTGGCGGTCAAGTTGATCATCGACCGGGAAAATGAAATCCGAAAGTTCAAACCCGAAGAGTACTGGACCGTGACGGCGGTGCTGCTAAGCGGTGAAGAGCCTTTTGAAGCCAAATTTTATGGTTACGGGAAAGAGAAAACGCAGTTGGGTTCCAAAGAAGATGTGGATCAACTCCTTGAAGCCATCAAGGGAAAGCGCTTTGTTGTCGAAGAGGTGAAAACCAGCGAACGCAGACGAAATCCGGCCGGTCCGTTTATCACGAGCACGTTGCAGCAGGAAGCCGCCCGGAAGCTCGGTTTCCGCGCGCAGAAGACGATGGCGGTCGCCCAGCAGTTATATGAAGGGGTGGACATCGGCAAACAAGGAACGGTGGGGCTCATTACCTATATGCGGACGGATTCCACCCGGATTTCCAAAACGGCCCAAAGCGAAGCGCGTGAATACATCGCCGGAAAGTTCGGGGCGGAATACTTGCCAAAAACACCGCACTCGCACAAACAGAAATCGGGCGCGCAAGATGCCCACGAAGCGATTCGTCCGACCTCCGTCTTCCGGGTTCCGTCCGAAATCAAAAGTTATTTGTCCAGGGACCAATACCGGTTGTACAAATTGATTTGGGACCGGTTTGTGGCTTCTCAAATGGCACCGGCCGTGTTTGATGCGGTTTCGGCGAATATCCGGGTCGGGGAAGCGCTGTTTAAGGCCAGCGGTTCCAAAATCAAGTTCCCGGGATTCATGAAAGTGTATGTGGAAGGCGAGGATCAGAAGAAAAAGGAAGAAGACAAGTTTTTACCGGAGCTTTCCGAGGGGCAGGTATTAAAGCGGAAGTCCGTCGAGCCCAAACAACATTTCACCCAGCCCCCGCCCCGTTATACCGAAGCCAGCCTTGTCAAAGAGCTGGAAGACAAAGGAATCGGGCGCCCGAGTACTTACGCCCCGATTTTGGACACCATCCAGAAACGGGGATATGTCCTTCTGGAAGAGAAACGTTTTGTTCCTTCCGAGTTGGGGGAAATTGTGATTGATTTAATGCAGCAGTTTTTCCCGGAAATCTTAAATGTGGAGTTTACGGCCAATCTGGAAGAAGACCTGGATAAGGTGGAGGAAGGAAAAGCCGATTGGATCGAAATTTTGGACCGGTTTTATCATCCGTTTCAAAAACAGTTGTCCGTCGCGGAAAAAGAGATGGAAGAAGTGGAAATCCAAGACGAGGTGTCCGGGGAAGTCTGTGAAAAGTGCGGCAGCCCGATGGTATACAAGTTCGGTCGTTACGGAAAGTTTTTGGCTTGTTCCGCTTTTCCGGATTGCCGCAACACCAAACCGATTGTCAAATCGACCGGGGTTTCGTGCCCCAAATGCAAAGAAGGGGAAATCGTTGAACGAAAGAGCAAAAAATCCCGCCTGTTTTACGGATGCAGCCGATACCCGGAATGCGACTTTGTTTCGTGGGACCGGCCGGTTCCCCGTCCATGCCCGAAATGCGGGAACCTGATGGTGGAGAAAAAAGCAAAGAAAAAGCCGACCATGATTCGTTGTACTGTTTGTGATTATGAAGAAGAAAAAAATTGACGGAGGGGACGGAAAAAGATGAAACACGTGACTGTTGTGGGAGCGGGGTTGGCAGGAAGCGAAGCCGCCTGGCAAATCGCCGGGCGCGGAATCAAAGTGAAATTGTATGAAATGAGGCCGGTAAAAATGACACCCGCCCATCGCGGGGGACAATTTGCCGAATTGGTGTGCAGCAACTCATTGCGAAGCGCAGCGTTGACCAATGCGGTGGGCGTGTTAAAAGAAGAAATGCGCCGCCTCGATTCCATTGTGATGAAAGCGGCGGACCGGCATGCGGTTCCGGCCGGCGGGGCGCTTGCCGTGGACCGGGAAAGTTTTTCGGAGGAAATCACCCAAACGCTTTCCCGCCATCCCAACATCGAAATTTATCATGAAGAAATCACCGAATTGCCCGAGGGGCCGGCCGTGATCGCCACCGGACCGCTCACATCCAAGGCGCTGTCCGAAAAACTGAGAGCTTTGACCGGCGAGGAATATTTGTATTTTTATGATGCAGCGGCTCCCATTGTCGAAAAAGATTCAATCGATATGGAAAAAGTTTTTGTCCAGTCCCGTTATGATAAAGGGGAAGCCGCTTATATCAATTGTCCCATGACGGAAGAAGAGTTTGACCGTTTTTATGAGGCATTGATTCAAGCGGAGACAGCGCCCTTGAAAGATTTTGAAAAAGAAATTTTCTTTGAGGGATGCATGCCGGTTGAAGTGCTCGCCAAAAGAGGGAAAAAAACATTGTTGTTCGGTCCCATGAAGCCGGTCGGGTTAACCGATCCGCGGACCGGAAAACAGCCGTTTGCCGTCGTGCAATTGCGGCAGGACAACAGTGCCGGCACCCTTTACAATATTGTCGGCTTCCAAACCCATTTGAAATGGGGGCCGCAAAAAGAAGTCATACGGATGATTCCCGGTTTGGAAAACGCCGAGATTGTCCGGTACGGGGTGATGCACCGGAACACCTTTATCAATTCACCCAAACTTCTGCTTCCCACCTATCAATTCAGAAAAAATGACCAACTGTTCTTTGCCGGCCAAATGACCGGAGTGGAAGGATATGTGGAGTCAGCGGCGTCCGGTCTCATTGCGGGCATCAATGCCGCCCGTCTGGTGAAGGGGGAAGAACCAGTGGTTCCGCCCCAAACGACCGCCATTGGAAGCCTGGCTCATTACATCACCCATACCGATCCGAAACATTTTCAGCCGATGAATGCAAACTTCGGATTATTTGAGGCTTTGCCCAAACGGATCCGCAACAAGAAAGAGAGGGCGGAAAAATACGCCGAACGCGCTTTGGACAGTATTGAGGAATTTCGCAAACAAGTCACTGTCTCTTCTTGATGCGGGATTTTCAAGCGATCATACATGATTGACGGGAAATTTTCGATTGGCCCGAAAAAGGGGGAACAAAGATTGGGAGATTTTCATGCAACGACCATCTTTGCCATACAGCATGAAGGAAAAGCGGCCATGGCCGGAGACGGTCAGGTGACTTTTGGCAATCAAATGATCATGAAACACGGCGCGAAAAAAGTGCGCCGGCTGTATCACGGAAAAGTGGTGGCCGGTTTTGCCGGATCCGTCGCGGATGCGATGACGCTGTTTGAGAAGTTTGAAAGGAAGCTGGAAGAATACCACGGGAACCTGGCGAGGGCAGCGGTGGAGCTGGCCAAGGAATGGCGTTCCGATAAGGTTTTGCGGAAACTGGAAGCCATGATGATCGTGATGAACGCGGAGAAATTGTTCCTGATCTCCGGTACCGGTGAAGTGATCGAGCCGGATGACGGGATGTTGGCGATCGGTTCGGGAGGAAGCTTTGCATTGTCTGCCGGTAGGGCGTTGAAACGGTATGCGCCCCATCTTTCCGCCAAAGAAATCGCTGAAGCCGCATTAACCATTGCCAGCGAAGTTTGTGTGTTTACCAACAATCAGATTGTAGTTGAGGAGGTTTCATGATGGCGCCCGTGTACAACCCTCGAGAAAAATGGACTCCCCGGCAAATTGTTGCAGAATTGGATAAGTACATCATCGGGCAGAATGAAGCAAAACGCGCCGTTGCGATCGCTCTTCGAAACCGTTACCGCCGCACGCTGTTGCCGGATGAACTGAAAGAGGAAGTGGTTCCCAAAAACATTTTGATGATCGGTCCGACAGGGGTGGGAAAAACAGAGATTGCCCGCAGGCTGGCGAAGCTGGTCGGTGCACCTTTCGTCAAACTGGAAGCCACCAAATTCACCGAAGTGGGTTATGTCGGCCGGGATGTGGAATCCATGGTCCGTGATTTGGTGGAGACCGGGGTTCGCATGGTGAAAAAAGAAAAGTTGGAAAGCGTGAAGGATGAGGCGCGCGCCATGGCTAATGACCGGATTGTCGAAATTCTGGCCCCCGGCAAAAAGGCCGCACCAACTTTTAAAAATCCGATTGAGTTTCTGTTCCAGCAAAATCAATCCTCCCCTCCGGCCAGTCAGACGCAACAGGATGAAAGCAAGCTGAAAGAAGACCGGCGAATCTTAAAAGAGAAGTTATTGCGCGGAGAACTGGAGGATCGCGTGATCGAAATCGAAGTGGAAGAGCAGGCTCCGGCCATGTTTGACATGTTTGCCGGAACCGGCGTCGAACAAATGGGAATGAACATGCAGGAGATGCTCGGGCATTTGATGCCGAAGAAAACCAAAAAGCGGAGAGTCACCGTGAAAGAGGCCCGCGAAATATTAACCCAGCAGGAAGGGCAAAAATTAATCGACATGGACCAGGTCACCCAGGAAGCTCTGGAAAGGGTGGAACAATCGGGGATCATCTTTTTGGATGAAATCGATAAAGTGGCCGGGAAGGACGGACATGGCCCGGATGTCTCCCGGGAAGGGGTGCAGCGCGATATTTTGCCGATCGTGGAAGGCTCGACGGTGATGACCAAATACGGGCCGGTGAAAACCGATCACATTTTGTTTATCGCTGCCGGGGCATTTCATGTGTCCAAACCGTCGGATCTGATTCCCGAACTTCAAGGCCGCTTTCCGATCCGTGTCGAACTGAGTGATTTGACGGCCGATGATTTTGTAAGGATTTTAACCGAGCCCAAAAGCGCGCTGATCAAACAGTACACGGCGTTGTTGGAAACAGAGGGCATCCAGGTGACCTTCACCGATGAAGCTATCCGCGAGATTGCCCGCTTGTCGGCGGAAGTGAACAGCGCGACGGAAAATATCGGTGCCCGCCGCCTCCATACGGTTTTGGAGCGGTTGCTGGAGGAATTGTCCTTTGAGGCGCCTGAGATCGGAGCCGGTGAAATCAAGATCACACCGGAATATGTGAGAGAACGATTGCAAGATATAGTGAAAGACCGTGATTTGAGCCAGTATATATTATAAAGAAGGAAATTCGGCGTTTTTTTCGAATTGACGTTTCACGGGAGTTTTTTCTTGCGAGGGCTTTAATGAATATGGTATATTCATCAATGGTGTAAAACACACGTCAAGGAAAGCAGGCAGTGGTGCCATGGGAAAATTGGTTTCTGCTTGCGATGACTTTGGCGGAGGAATAACCAATAAGGAGGATTTTTTAATGGCAGTTGTATCAATGAAACAATTATTGGAAGCAGGGGTTCATTTCGGTCATCAAACACGTCGTTGGAACCCGAAAATGAAAAAGTACATTTTCACGGAACGTAACGGCATTTATATCATCGATTTGCAAAAAACCGTGAAAATGATGGAGCAGGCTTACAATTTCGTTCGTGACCTGGCTGCAAATGACGGAAACATTTTGTTTGTCGGAACGAAAAAACAAGCACAAGAAGCCGTCAAAGAAGAAGCCACCCGTTCCAACATGTTTTATGTCAACCACCGTTGGTTGGGAGGAACCCTGACGAACTTCCAAACCATCCGCAAACGCATCGAACGTCTTCATGAATTGGAACGCATGGAAGAAGACGGCACCTTTGATGTATTGCCGAAAAAAGAAGTGGTTCTGCTGAAAAAAGAGCAGGCAAAATTGGAAAAATTCCTCGGCGGGATCAAATACATGAAAAAATTGCCGGATGCCATCTTTGTGATTGATCCGCGCAAAGAACGGATTGCGGTTGCCGAAGCCCGCAAGTTGAACATCCCGATCATTGCCATTGTGGATACCAACTGTGATCCGGATGAAATCGACTATGTCATTCCGGGGAACGACGATGCCATCCGTGCGGTTCGTCTCTTCACCGGAAAAATCGCCGATGCCATTCTGGAAGGAAAACAAGGGGAGCAACAGCAACAAGAGCAACCGAGCGAAACCACAACAGCTTCCTGACCGGAAAATGAAGAGGGTGGCATGACGGGACTCATGCCGGCCCCCTCTTTTTATACGCTATATCAAAAAAGGAGGAGCATTCATGGCAATCAGCGCACAACAAGTAAAAGAACTGCGTCAAAAAACAGGCGCGGGAATGATGGATTGTAAAAAAGCTTTAACCGAAACCAACGGAGACATGGAAAAAGCGATCGAATATCTCCGTGAGAAAGGTATCGCCAAAGCAGCCAAAAAATCAGACCGCATTGCAGCGGAAGGGATTGTTGAATCCTACATACATGCCGGAGGCCGGATCGGTGTTCTGGTGGAAGTAAACTGTGAAACCGATTTCGTTGCGAAAAACGAAGAGTTCAAAAGCTTTGTCCGGGATATCGCCATGCAAATTGCCGCAATGAATCCGCAATATGTTCGCAGTGAAGAAATTCCGGAAAGCGTTGTGGAAAAAGAACGGGAAATTTTAAAACAACAAGCGCTTCAAGAAGGAAAACCGGAACACATTGTTGACAAAATGGTGGAAGGACGTTTGCAAAAACATTTCAAAGACATTTGCCTTTTGGATCAACCTTTTGTCAAAGACCCGGATAAAACCATCGATCAACTGGTGAAAGAAATGATCGCCAAGATCGGTGAAAACATCAATATCCGTCGTTTTGTCCGTTACGAAATGGGCGAGGGTCTCGAAAAACGTGAAGATAACTTTGCGGAAGAGGTTATGTCCCAAGTCAAGAAAGGTTGACAAATTACATGGGAACACGAACTTGGTGTTCCCATTTTTTTAGAAGTTCTTTGAACAAACTGGACAAGTTGTATGATTTGAAGGAAAATTCATCTATATTGATTTTGTACGAACGGAGGAAAACGATGAGTACTCCCAAATATAAGCGAGTTATCTTAAAATTAAGTGGTGAAGCCTTGGCCGGAGACCGGGGTTATGGAATTGACGCAAATGTGATCCAATCGCTGGCCAAACAAATCAAAGAAGTGGTTGAACTCGGTGTGGAAGTGGCTGTGGTTGTGGGAGGCGGCAATATTTGGCGCGGCATTCAGGGATCATCCCGCGGAATTGACCGTGCCACTGCCGATTACATGGGAATGCTTGCCACGGTGATGAACTCGTTGGCGTTGCAAGATGCGCTGGAAAGTATTGATGTGCCGACCCGGGTGCAAACCGCCATTGAAATGCGGCAAGTCGCCGAGCCGTATATCCGCCGGCGTGCCATTCGCCACTTGGAAAAAGGCCGGGTTGTGATCTTTGCCGGCGGAAACGGCAATCCGTTTTTCTCGACGGATACGACCTCGGCGCTCAGAGCGGCTGAGATTGAAGCAGAAGTCATTTTGATGGCCAAAAACAATGTGGATGGCGTTTACACTGCAGATCCCAAGAAAGAGCCGACCGCCAAAAAATATGACACGCTGACTTATCTGGAAATCTTGAACAAAGGTTTGAAAGTAATGGATTCCACAGCTTCGTCCTTGTGTATGGATAACAACATTCCGCTCATTGTTTTTAATATCTCCGAAGAAGGAAACATTCGGCGCGTGCTTTTGGGAGAGCAAATCGGAACATTGGTAAAAGGGAGTGTGTAATCATATGGATGAAGTAAAAAAGCAAGCTCAGGAGAAGATGGAAAAGGCACTGCAAGTTTTAAAGAAAGATTTGATTTCGATTCGTGCCGGACGGGCCAACCCTTCGTTGTTGGATAAAGTGGTCGTGGAGTATTACGGTTCGGAAATGCCCGTCAACCAGGTCGCCAACATTTCCACTCCGGATCCCCGCACCTTGCTGATCCAACCGTGGGACAAATCGGTATTGCCCGAGATTGAACGCGGGATTTTAAAATCCGAGCTCGGGTTGAACCCCAACAATGACGGTTCCGTGATCCGTATCACCATCCCGGCTTTGACGGAAGAACGGCGCAACGAATTGGTAAAACTGGTCCGGAAAACCGGCGAAGATGCCAAAGTGGCGATTCGCAACATCCGTCGTGATGCCAACGACACATTGAAAAAGATGGAGAAAAACGGGGAGATTCCGGAAGACACCCTGCGCCGCGGCCAGGATGAAGTCCAAAAGCTGACGGATCAATACATCAAAAAAGTGGATGATGTGGTTGCGGACAAAGAGAAAGAAATTCTGGAAATCTGAGGAATGATCTCATCGGGTGAAAACCCCTTCTTTACAGAGGGGGTTTTCTGGCTAAATCAGGAAATTGTTGGAGGAAAAAGGTTGATTCGTACCTAAGATATTTTGAGACCTATTTGCGGAGGAATGTTCTATGATCAAATCCATGAAGCGTTTGATGGGATCCATGGGGAACGATACATCATCCGCCGAAGATTTGTTAGAAAAGATCAAAAAAGCGCCCATGCCCAAGCATGTGGCGATTATCACCGACGGAAACGGACGTTGGGCCAAAAAAAGGGGAATGCCTCGCACGGCCGGTCATGCCGCGGGAATGAAACGGATCCGTGAAATTATCCGGGCCGCCGATGATTTGGGGATTGAAGTGTTAACCTTTTACTCCTTCTCAACGGAAAACTGGAAAAGACCCAAAGACGAAGTGGAGTATCTGATGAAGCTGCCCATGGAGTTTTTGAAAACCGATTTGCAAGAGTTGATGAAGCGAAACGTCAAGGTCCGGATTTTGGGCGGGATCAGCAGGACACCGGATTACACGCAAAAAGCGTTGATGGAGTTTCAGGAAAAAACCAAAGACAATACCGGCTTGATACTGAATTTTGCCATTAACTACGGGGCAAGAAGCGAGATTATAGAGGCTGTTCACCGGATTATAGAAGACATTGAAAATGGTCATATTGATAAAGGAGAAGTCAACGAAGAGCTGATGAGTGAGTATTTGTTGACCAAAGGATTGCCAGATCCCGATCTGGTCATCCGGACAAGTGGTGAAATACGGGTGAGCAACTTCTTGTTGTGGCAACTTGCGTACAGTGAGTTGTGGTTTACGGATGTGTTGTGGCCTGATTTCTCGTCGGAATGTTTTTACCAGGCGATCGAAGATTTCCAGCATCGTTCAAGACGCTTTGGGGCGGTGTAAATAGACAGGGGAAATAGCGATGAAACAGAGAATTATTACAGGTACATTGGGCGCTGTGATTTTTCTGGGATTGATGAGCCAAGCCTGGTTATATACAATTTGCTTGTTTGTTTTGGGAATTGTGGCCTTTATTGAATATGCAAAAATGAAAAACATTTCGCTTCGCACCCCGCAAATTTTTATCGGGGTTGCTGTGATCTTGATGGTGTTTTTGAGTGTGCTTGCCAATCAACCCAACTTCTCCGGATTTTCTTTTTTGCAAGGAACCACACCGGTCATCCTGGGGCTGATTCTGTATTTTTTGTGGATGGTCTTCAGCCGGAACCAATTTGATCTGTTTCAAATGGCTTATTTGTTTGTGGGTGCCATATACATAGGATATGGATTTTCCTATATGACGGTGACGATTTGGCAAGAGAACGGTTTGGCTTGGTCCTTGTTGATCATTTTGGCCACTTGGGCAAATGATACCGGCGCTTATTTTGTCGGCAAGCGATGGGGAAAGCAGAAGCTGATGCCGGAAATCAGCCCGAATAAAACCATTGAAGGATCTCTTGGCGGAATTTTGTGTGGAACTCTTTTGAGCATCATCATCTTTTTCATATTTCCCGATCTGGGCAATCCGTTGTTTGCCGTGGCCATTGGCGTATTGATCACCGTCGTCGGTCAAATCGGGGACCTCATTGAATCGGCATGGAAACGAAGCACAGGCGTCAAAGACTCAGGATCCCTTTTGCCGGGGCATGGCGGATTTTTGGATCGTTTTGACAGTTTGCTGTTCACGTTTATCATTTTACACTTTGTCCAACTTTTGTGATGACTGAAAGGGGCTATGGAATGTTAGAAAAGGTGGCTATTCTCGGTTCCACTGGGTCCATTGGAACAAGCACACTGGCGGTAATCAAAGAACACCCTGAACAATTTGAAGTTGTCGCTTTGGCGGCCGGGAACAATGCAAAATTGATGATACAACAAGTGAAGGAATTTCAGCCCCGGTTGGTGTCCATGGCCACCCGGGAAGCGGCTGAAGCCGTGAAACGGGAAGTGGGGGACGAGGTTCGTGTCCTGTGGGGGGACGAAGGCTTGAAAGAGGTTGCTGCCAGTCCGGACTCCACCTACCTTGTCTCTGCTTTGGTCGGAAGCAAAGGCTTGGTCCCGACCCTGGAAGCCATTCGGGCAGGGAAAAAGATCGGGTTGGCAAATAAAGAGACCCTGGTCACAGCCGGCCATATTGTGACGGCGGAAGCCAAAAAACATCAAGTGCCGTTGTTGCCGATTGACAGCGAGCATTCTGCACTTTTTCAATGTCTTCATGGTGAGCGGATGGACGATGTGGAACGGGTGATCATCACGGCATCCGGAGGGGCGTTTCGTGATTGGAGCCGGGAAGAATTGGTGAATGCAACCGTGGAACAAGCGTTAAACCATCCGAACTGGGCAATGGGAAACAAGATCACCATTGACAGTGCAACGATGATGAACAAAGGATTTGAAGTGATTGAAGCGCACTGGTTATTTGATTTTCCTTATGAGAAAATAGATGTAGTCCTTCATCCGCAAAGTGTCATCCATTCGATGGTTGAATTTCAAGACGGTGCCGTGATGGCACAATTGGGCACTCCGGACATGAGGGTTCCGATTCAATATGCATTGACTTACCCCAAACGGATGCAACTGACGACAAAACGCCTGGATTTTGTTCAGTTATCCCGGCTCGATTTCAAAGCAATGGATTTCAAACGGTATCCCTGTTTAAAAATGGCTTATGATGCCGGGAAAGCCGGGGGAACGGTGCCGGCTGTGTTAAATGCGGCGAATGAAGTGGCGGTACAAACTTTTTTACAAGGAAAATGCACTTTTTTGGCCATTGAAGAGATCATCGAGCGGACGCTGGAGGCACATCAGGCGGTCAGCAATCCGTCGTTGGAAGAAATTGAAGAAGCAGACAGATGGGCCCGCCGATTTGCACAAGACGGTCTTGTTCCGTCGGCTTAGATTTAAGGTGTGTGATCAACCAGGGTGGTGATGAATAGTCCATGCAAACCGTAGTGATATTTGTTTTGGTCCTGAGTTTACTTGTCTTTGTTCATGAATTGGGGCATTTTATCTTCGCAAAACGTGCAGGGATACTGGTGCGGGAATTTGCCATCGGTTTCGGGCCGAAGCTTTTTGCCACCAAACGGGGGGAAACGCTCTATTCCCTCCGGATTTTGCCCTTGGGCGGTTATGTCCGCATGGCCGGTGAAGATGCGGAAATGGTGGAAATCAAAACGGGTACGATGGTTTATGCAACCCAAACTCCGGAGGGGAAATTGAACCATTTGTACCTGTTTGATCCGCAAGGGTTGGAGGCGGAGTCTCTGGTCGTCGGAAGGCTTGTGGAAGCGGATTTGGAAAGACAGCTGTATGTGGTGCTGGAAGATGCGGATGGACATGAAGCAAAATATTTCCTGGATCCGCAAGCCAATATTCATTACAGCGAAAAAACGGAACTGCAAATCGCGCCGTATGACCGTCAGTTCGGCTCCAAAACCGCCGGGCAAAAGGCGATGACCATTTTTGCCGGCCCCCTGTTTAATATTGTGTTGACCATTATTCTGTTTGCCATCTACACATTTGTAACCGGAATCGAAGACCGGTTGCCGGTCGATCAGGCCATTCCGGATTCACCGGCAGCCAAGGCCGGGATCCGGGAAAATGATATGATTGTGGCCATCAACGGCAAAAAAGTGAATACCATGGATTCGTTGCGGTATGAGTTGTTGGAATCCAAAGGGAAAACGGTGACCATTACGGTGGACAGAAACGGACAAAAACTGGATTTTCCGGTTACACCGCAAAAAAGCGGGGAAGTCTACCAAATCGGGGTTTATTTTAATGTCAATGAGATGAAAAGAGACGCCACCCTTTGGGAAGCAGCCATTGACGGGTTCAGGCAGACGTATGATTGGTCTGTCATGATCATGGACGGATTCGGGAAGTTGGTGACCGGACAGCTGGGGCTGAAAAGTTTGGGTGGGCCTGTTCAGATGGGTTCCATCACCGGCGAGGCGGCCAAGGCCGGATATGAGTCACTCATCCGTTGGACCGCACTTTTGAGCCTGAATCTGGGGATTTTTAATCTGTTGCCGATTCCGGCTTTGGATGGAAGCCGTCTGGTTTTCATCGGGATCGAGGCGGTTCGCGGCCGTCCGATCAGCCCGAACAAGGAAAGTCTGGTTCACTTTATTGGGTTCGCTTTACTGATGATGTTGATGCTCGTGGTGACGTTTAATGACATAAAAAAAGTGTTCTTCACTTGATAAAGCGGAAACCCGGCTCTGATCGATGGGCCGGTTTTCCTTTTTTATGGCGATAGATCTTTTTTCTTTTAATGGTTTTATGTATGATAAAAAACAATGGCATTTTTTGAAAAGAGAGGGATGAATATGCGGCAAAACAATATGATGGCTCCGACACTCCGGACGGTCGGGGAAGCAGAAATGATCAGTCACCAGCTGTTGCTGCGCGGAGGATTCATCCGGCAATTGGCTGCGGGGATATATACTTTCTTGCCTTTGGGATACCGCGTTTTACATAAGGTGGAACAAATTGTGCGCGAAGAGATGGATCGCATCGGAGGTCAAGAGTTGCTGTTGCCGACATTGCATCCGGCCGAATTATGGCAGGAGTCCGGCCGTTGGGACACTTACGGGCCTGATTTGTTTAAGATGCAAGACCGGCATGACCGGCCTTTTGCGATCGGGCCCACCCATGAAGAAGTGATTACCGATTTGTTGCGGGGTGAAATCAATTCTTACAAAAAACTCCCGATGATTTTATACCAGATTCAAAACAAATTCCGGGATGAAAAGCGCCCGCGCTCCGGTTTGTTGAGAGGGCGGGAGTTTATCATGAAAGATGCCTATTCGTTTCATTCGGATCGGGATTCGCTGAATGAAACCTATGAAAAGATGTATCAGGCATACCAAAACATTTTTACCCGCATCGGTCTGGAATTTCGGGCGGTTGAAGCCGACTCCGGTTCCATCGGCGGAAAAGGCACCCATGAGTTTATGGCTCTGGCGGATGCCGGGGAAGATACGGTGGTTATCTGTGAATCCTGCGATTATTCGGCCAATGTGGAAATGGCCGAAGTGGCCGGGGAAGAAAATACATCCGGTGTAGCTTCCGTGGAAAAAATGGAAAAAGTGCACACTCCGCAAAAACGCACCATTGAAGAGGTGGCAAAATATTTGGATGTGCCGGTTTCCAAGCTGGCCAAAAGCCTTGTCTTTTTGGTGGACGGGGAACCTGTGCTCGTTTTGGTGCGGGGAGATCATGAAGTGAATGATGTCAAGGTGAAAAATCTGTTGAATGCCACGGTTTGTGAGCTGGCCGATGATCAAACCGTGCAGGAAATCGCAGGGGCTCCTGCCGGATTTGTGGGGCCGGTGGGCTTGAAGAAAAAAGTGAAAGTGTTGGCGGATCAGGCTGTGATGAATCAGAGAGAACTGATTGTCGGAGCCAATGAAGTCGATCATCATTTCATTCATGTTCAACCCGGGCGTGATTTTGGAGTGGATGTGACCGGCGACCTGAGAAATATCCAGGAAGGCGACAGATGTCCCCGTTGCGGTGGTGTGATTTCTCTGCGCCGCGGGATTGAAGTGGGGCATGTGTTCAAATTGGGAACCCGTTACAGCGTGGCGATGAAAGCCGGATTTTTGGATGAAAACGGCAAAGAGCAGCCGTTTATCATGGGATGTTACGGCATCGGCATTTCCCGCGCGGTAGCATCCGTTGTGGAGCAGAATCATGATGAGTACGGAATTATTTGGCCCGTTTCCATTGCCCCCTATACCGTTCACCTGATTGCGGTGAATATGAAAAATGAGGTACAGGCCAAAACTGCGGAAAAATTGTACCAGGAGTTATTGGAAGCCGGATATGAAGTATTGTTTGATGACCGTAAAGAACGGGCGGGTGTGAAATTTAAAGACGCGGATTTGTTCGGGATTCCGGTCCGGATTACCGTCGGAGCCAAAGCCGGAGATGGTCTGGTGGAGATGAAACTGCGCCGCTCGGGTGATGCACAGGATGTAGCCGTTGAAAATGTGATCCGCGATTTGCCGGAGTGGATCAAACGGGCGGACAACCCATCGTAATGCCGCCAAGCATTTTACAACCCTTCTTTTCTGCATGAGAAGAAGGGTTTTTTGGTTGTTGATTATGGAAATAAGTGGTTTTATAAAAAAGGGTTGCATTTTGTTTATGACCGTGATATATTATTTCTTGTCGCCGCGA
>NZ_JACETT010000065.1:0-528 GCF_013912365.1 Thermoactinomyces intermedius | reverse complement strand
TTCATCGGCCAGTTTTTTCAAAGCGCCTTTTTTCCGGTCGGTGGTGGCATAAATCCGGCGACGGGCTTCTTCTTTTCCGTAGCGTTTTTCCATGTATTCGCGGAAAATCCGGAAAGCAATGGCCGGTTCCGTCGTGGTTCCGGATTTGGAAATCACATTGACACTGACTTCTTTTCCTTCCAGCAACTCCAACAGATCCGCCACATATGTGGAAGCAATGTGATGGCCCACAAAATAGATTTCCGGTACTTTTCGCTCGGATTTCGCCAATTGGTTATGAAACGTGTGGGTCAGCATTTCAATCGCCGCGCGCGCTCCCAAGTAGGAACCGCCGATCCCGATCACCACCAGGGCGTCCGAGTCCGATTGAATTTTTTGAGCCGCCTTTTTAATCCGCTCATACTCATCGCGGTCATATTTTTCCGGCAGTTCCAGCCAACCGAGAAAATCAGATCCGGCCCCGGTCCCCGTATGTAACAATTCGTGCGCCATTTTGACCGCCGGAGCCATCTGATGGATTTCCCGCTC
>NZ_JACETT010000064.1:0-697 GCF_013912365.1 Thermoactinomyces intermedius | reverse complement strand
GGTTTAACACACCAGCCTTTCACGCTGGCATGCAGGGGTTCGAATCCCCTACGGGTCACCAAAAACGGACGCTTAGCTCAGCTGGGAGAGCATCTGCCTTACAAGCAGAGGGTCGGCGGTTCGATCCCGTCAGCGTCCACCATATACGGAGGGATACCAAAGTGGTCAACTGGGGCGGACTGTAAATCCGCTGGCTTTGCCTTCGTAGGTTCGAATCCTACTCCCTCCACCACATATCATATACGCTGGGGAATAGCCAAGCGGTAAGGCAACGGACTTTGACTCCGTGATGCGCAGGTTCGAATCCTGCTTCCCCAGCCAGGTTGTGAGCCATTAGCTCAGTTGGTAGAGCACCTGACTTTTAATCAGGGTGTCGAAGGTTCGAGTCCTTCATGGCTCACCAATATAATGCGGAAGTGGCTCAGGGGTAGAGCATCGCCTTGCCAAGGCGAGGGTCGCGGGTTCGAATCCCGTCTTCCGCTCCATATGCGGGTGTAGTTCAGTGGTAGAACATCGGCCTTCCAAGCCGAATGCGAGGGTTCGATTCCCTTCACCCGCTCCAAGATAACGTTCCTCAGTAGCTCAATGGTAGAGCGCCCGGCTGTTAACCGGTAGGTTGCAGGTTCGAGTCCTGCCTGAGGAGCCATTTATTTGCCATCTTGGCCCGTTGGTGAAGTGGTTTAACACACCAGCCTTT
>NZ_JACETT010000063.1:0-58196 GCF_013912365.1 Thermoactinomyces intermedius | reverse complement strand
CCTCTTCTAGAGGATTGAAACTTTTGTTTTATTTTTTGTTTCTTTGATACCATTTGTCAAAATGGTTACACCTCTTCTAGAGGATTGAAACCTCGAGCTACCAGCATTGGCATGATCCAATCTCTTAAAGTCAAAATGGTTACACCTCTTCTAGAGGATTGAAACAATTTCCCGAGCTTAAATAAGCTCACTTAGAATCAGTCAAAATGGTTACACCTCTTCTAGAGGATTGAAACAAAAAAGCCCTCTCCGGATATGGAGAGGGCTTTTAATTATTGCCCAGGCATATGGAGATAATGGAACGGATCGGCCAATAATTTATCAAATTGACGGCTGACTGAATGATATCCGATCGCATATGCACCGAGCCTCGGAGCCCAGGCAGCATAACACCGGCAAGCATTGATGACACGTTGCTTGATGGTGTTATCCGTGGGAGTATCTTTCCAACCGCCGCCAGGAATCGCTGCGCCACGGGATTCATAGTCATCCCTTGTGGCCATACTGATGATAAAGCGGACATAATATTGAATTGCCCCTTCATCATAGAGATCCTGCAAAGCTTGTCCACATGCTGCATGGTCCTGGATGGATATCGTGATAACTCAAGGTATAGTGGTCCGCATCCGGATAAAGGTCAATATACTTTTGAATTATGTTTTTCGCTTCATTCACCGTTACACTTTCCCCGCCGTCGCTGTTCGGATCATCAAGATATTCAATATGCTGATTTTCAGCTGGTACCCCAAGCTGCCGGAGAGCATTATAAAACTCCTCCATCCGGGCTTCCGCAAATTGCTCAACTGTCAACGGTTTATACCCCTCAAACTCCGGAATGTGTTTAATTTCCCGGCGTTGTGATGGATATCATACGGAGATGTTTATGAACGCCGTTCAGGAATGGGCGGATCATCCGGAGGAATGGCTTTGATCTTTTCCAAAAAAGCCGGCTGTACTTTTCACAGCCGGTTTTTTTCTCCTGAATCCCGGGCACACAGAAGAGTTTTACAGAGGGGGATTTTCCACGCCCAAACGGATCCAATCTTCTTTGGGCGGACCATAAACGCCAAAAGGTTTTAATCCGGCTTGCCGGATCAGAACCGTCAATTGGCCGCGATGATGGATTGTGTGTTTGATCAGTCCCATTAAAATTTGGGCATTGGTCTCTTCTCTTCCGAAAGCGGTTTGCACTTCTTTTAATGTCTCGTCATTCCACTGCTGCGAAATGGCTTTGGCGGCATTGGCGCTTACGTTTTTAAAGGTTTCGGCGATTTCTTTGGCCGATGGCGGAACTTGATCGGCATTTTCCACCGGATCGATTTTCAAGCCGAATTCAGCCAAATATTCCGGGATGCAGGTGGTTAAATGCCACGCGATTCTCCCCAGTGTGCGGCCTCCGGGATAAACTTGTTGTTTTAAGGAAGCATCGGTCAGCCCGTCCAATACGTTTTGTGTCAAAAAGGCTTCCCGGTTCCACTCTTTGATGAAGTCTGACACGGTTACGTACATTTCCTCATTCCTCCATTGTTGATTGACTGCTGTTATTATTTATCCGCCAACCATGATATATTATGATGGTGACAACCCTTGTCACCGTTTCAAAGAATTTGGAGGTTTCCATGTCCAAGGCGAGACGATTGAATGAAATGATCATGCTGGTAAACCGGAAAAAAAGATTTACCGTCCGGGAATTGGCTCAGGAATTCGGGGTTTCCAAACGGACCATTTTGCGGGATTTGCAAGAGTTGAGCGCGATGGGAGTGCCGTTGTATTCTGAAACCGGGCCGAACGGAGGGTATCGGGTTTTAAAGGAAAGAGTGCTCCCTCCCATTGCATTTACCGGGGAAGAAGTGATTGCGGTCTTTTTTGCCATTTACGCATTGAGGCATTATCTCTCTCTTCCTTTTGATGTGGAGTATGAATCCGTCATCAAGAAATTTTATTTAAATCTCTCCGGAGACCTGCGGGACACCATTGACAAGATGAAAGACCGGATGGACTTTGTCACCGTCCATCAACAAGAACAGATCCCTTTTTTGAAACCATTGCTGAAAGCGGCGGTCCGGCAGGAAGTGTTAAACATCCGGTATCAAACGGGTGAAAAAACCAGTTGCCGGAAGATTCAACCGGTCGGGGTTTATGCCAGAGACGGAAAATGGTATTGTCCGGCTTATTGTTTTTTGCGAAAAGAATACCGGGTTTTCCGGTGTGACCGGATCCTGTCGGCGGAAGTTGACGAAAACACGAAGCCGGTCGATTTATCGGAGGTCGGTTTGAAAAATCGTTTTTCGCTGATGAACCGGAATCGGGAAATGATGGAAATGGTTGTGGAGCTCACCCGAAACGGGACAGAAAAATTTCAACCGGTTCCGTGGCCCGGTCTGTCGCTGGAAAAACGGGAAGACGGTTCGGGTTTGATTACGGGGAGAATTGCCAAAGACGATCTTCCTTTTTTCGCAGACTATTTTCTGGCATACGGCGAGCATGCTTTGGTCAAGAAGCCGCTTGCATTAAAAAAGCTTCTGAAAGAAAGATTGGCAAAAGCTCTTGAACAATACCGCACGGTTTAGTTTCTTGCAGGCGGTGAACGGCCAACGGGATGGATGCGGCACAGGTTGTTTGTGTGGCAAGCAGAGGTTGCATTCTCTTACATTGACTCCTTAAAATAAGCGGATGTATAATAAAATTCAATGTGATTCTTATCGGATGGAGGGTACACAGGTGTTAACGACAATTAAAGAAATAGCCAGCCATGTGGGAAAAGAAGTTAAACTGGGCGGATGGCTTTACAATAAACGTTCGAGCGGAAAAATCCAATTTTTGCAGCTTCGGGACGGAACCGGCTTCATTCAGGGGGTGCTGGTTAAAAGTCAAGTGGCTCCGGAAGTTTGGGACGCCGCCAAACAATTGACACAAGAAAGCTCATTGTACATATGGGGAACCGTGCGGGAAGATGAACGGGCACCCGGCGGTTTTGAGTTGGATGTGACCAACCTCGAAGTGATTCAGGTGGCGGAAGAATACCCGATTGCGAAAAAGGAACACGGGGTGGACTTTTTGTTGGACCACCGCCATTTATGGATCCGTTCCCCCCGGCAACGTGCCATTTTGACCATTCGGGCTGAAATTATCAAAGCCTTGCAACAATACTTGAATGACGAAGGCTTCACATTGGTGGATCCGCCGGTTTTGACGCCGTCTTCTTGTGAAGGGACCACCAACCTGTTTCACACCAAGTATTTCGATGAGGACGCCTATTTGACGCAAAGCGGCCAGTTGTACATGGAAGCCGCCGCGATGACGTTGCGAAAAGTTTATTCATTCGGTCCGACGTTCCGTGCGGAAAAATCCAAAACCAGACGTCATCTGATTGAATTTTGGATGATCGAGCCGGAAATGGCTTTTGTGGAACATGAAGAAAGCCTGAAAATCCAAGAGAATATGGTGGCCCATGTTGTCCGGCATGTATTGGACAACTGCGAAGCGGAATTAAAAACATTGGGACGGGATATCAGCCGCCTGGAAAAAGTGACTGCTCCGTTCCCGCGCATCACTTATGATGAAGCCGTGGAACTTCTTCACAAAGAAGGATTTTCCGATTTTGAGTGGGGGGAAGACTTCGGGGCGCCCCATGAAACGAAAATTGCCGAAAGCTTTGAGAAACCGGTCTTTATCACCCACTATCCGACAGAGATCAAGGCTTTCTATATGAAGCCGGATCCGAACCGACCGGAAGTGGTTTTGTGTGCGGATTTGATCGCTCCCGAAGGCTACGGGGAAATCATTGGCGGAAGCCAGCGGATTGATGATCCGGAACTGATGCGTCAACGATATGAAGAACATAACTTGCCGAAAGAAGCTTATCAGTGGTATATGGATTTGAGAAAATACGGAAGCGTCCCCCATTCCGGATTCGGATTGGGATTGGAAAGGACGGTGGCCTGGATTTGCGGATTGGATCACGTCCGGGAAACCATCCCGTTCCCGCGGATGCTCAATCGGTTATATCCATAATAGAAAAGGATAAAGCATCGGTTTTTTTGCCGGTGCTTTTATCCATTTTTCAAGTCTGTCTCGGAAAACCGGATCATGGTATAGTGGAGGATAAGAGAGGTGTGAAAGAGCATGGACCGGAAGGAAACGGTGCAAGCGGCAATGGTTCATCTCCTGAAACAAGGATTCGTGTCTTTGCCCGTTCTTTTGTTTACGGAGTATAAACGGCTCGGACTGACGGAAACCGAAGCCATGTTGCTGATTCATCTTTATATTTATCAGGAAAAAGAAAACAAGACGTTCCCGACTGTGGCGGAATTGGAAGAGCGCATGAGCCTCAGCCAACATCAAATCGTGGACTTGATTCAGCGTTTGTTGCACGGCGGATTTATCCGGATTGAAGAAGGTCACGAACACGGGATCCGGAGTGAAAGTTACGAGTTGACCCCGCTGTTTCAGCAATTGGTCTCATCGTATCTGGATCATAAACAGAAAAAAACCGAATCGGACAGCGAAAGTTATCAACAAATATTCCGCATGTTTGAACTGGAATTCGGCCGGGCCCTGTCCCCGATGGAATGCCAGATGTTGTCCCAATGGATTGATGAAGACGGCTATTCAGAGGAGATCATCGAAGCCGCTCTCCGCGAAGCCGTGTTTTGCGGGAAAGTGAATTTTCGTTATATTGACCGGATTTTGCTGGAATGGCATAAAAACAATGTGCGCACGGCGGAAGAGGCGGCCGAGTATTCGCGCAAATTCAGGCAAAAAGGAAGTTTATATCAGGCCAATGTGAAGGAAAAGCCGGTTCTGAGTGAAAATGGGTTTTCTTTTTACAACTGGGTGAATCAAGAGTAGCGGAAGAACGTTCTTCCGTTCTTTTTTTACCTGCATGCGAAATGGAATTTTATATGTAATTAATTTATATTGAAATAATATTTCATATTGGATATAATGAAAGCGCATTCAAGATTGGGGGGTATTACATGGAAGAAGAGCTGAGTCGTCTGACGACCGAGTCCCGAAATGAACGAAGCAAACAGATTGACAAGATGGATACAATAGAGATTTTAAGACAGATCAATGCGGAAGATCAAAAAGTGGCTCAAGCCGTCAAGGAGGTGCTTCCGGATATTGAGGTGGCGGTGGAGTATGTTTGCGATTCTTTTTCCCGCGGAGGGCGGCTGATTTACATGGGAGCCGGAACCAGCGGACGGCTGGGGGTTCTCGATGCCGTTGAGTGCCCGCCCACCTTCAGCACGCCTCCGGAACAGGTTGTCGGTTTGATGGCGGGGGGCGAAAAAGCGTTTGTGAAAGCCGTTGAAGGGGCGGAAGATAACGAAAAACTGGGGGAAGAAGATTTAAAGACGATTGGCTTGACGGAAAAGGACACAGTCATCGGCATCGCCGCCAGCGGAAGAACCCCGTATGTGATCGGAGCACTCCGGTATGCGCGAAGCATCGGAGCCCACACGGTGGCCCTTTCCAGCAATCGCGATGCACGCATCAGCCAGGTGGCCGGTCATGCCATTGAAGTTATTGTGGGACCCGAAGTGTTGACGGGTTCGACCCGGATGAAAGCAGGAACCGCCCACAAAATGATTTTAAACATGATTTCCACCACTGCGATGATTCGCATGGGGAAAGTGTATGAAAATTTGATGGTGGATGTCAAAATCAGCAATTACAAATTGCAGAAACGGGCCATCAACATCATCCGCACCATTACCGGCTTGTCCGGACGGGAAGCGGAAGACTTGCTCCGGCGTGCCCGGAATGAAGTGAAAACGGCCATTGTGATGCATTTGTCTGAAACCGGCTATGAAGAAGCCAAAGGATTGCTCGAAAAGTCCAACGGGCACGTCCGCGAAGCCATTACGCTCGGGATCCGGTCCCGTTAACGGGAGGGAAGGAAGTTGTCTGCAGGAGGACTTCATCGTTTGCGCTTGATGTTGGATCAATTGTCGGCGGCCGAGCGGAAAATCGCCGAATATATTTTGGCTCATCCACAGGAAGCGGTTCACGAGACTGCGGCCGGGTTGGGGAAACGGACGGGCACCAGCGGGGCAACGGTGGTCCGTTTATGCAAGTCCCTGCAATTAAACGGGTTTCAAGATTTAAAAATGCGAATCGCCGGTGATCTGGCCAAGCCGGAGGAAAGCGGCTACCGGGATATCCGGCCCGAAGAGCCGGCCGGGTTGATATTGCAAAAAATGACCATCAACAGTGTGCAAAGCTTGCGCGACACGGCCGAGGTTCTGGACTTGAAAGAGTTGGAAAGGGCGGTGGATGCTTTATTAAAAGCCAACCAAGTCCACTTTTTCGGAGTGGGGGCTTCCCACATCATCGCTTTGGATGCCAGACAAAAGTGGCTGCGAATCAACAAAGGGGTGACTGCTTTTTCTGACTTGCACCTGGTTGCCACCCAAATTGCCAACGCCAAACCCGGGGATGTGGTGTTTGCCATTTCATATTCGGGGGAGACCCCGGAAGTTGTGAGGATTTTGCGCTTGGCCAAAGAGTATGGACTCAAAACCATCAGCCTGACCAAATATGGTTCGTCCACGGTGGCTGATCTATCGGAAATCCGCTTGCATATCGCTTCTTCCGGGGAAGCCGTTTTTCGCAGCGGGGCGACTTCTTCCCGGATTGCGCAGCTTCATGTGATTGATACCTTGTTTTTGGCGATGGCCGGAAAAGAGTATGACCAAACCGTCCGCTTGTTGGATAAAACCCGGAAAGCCACCCGGCGGCTGAAAGAAATTTAACCGGCAGGAAGGAGAATTGGGATGGGAAAAGACAACAGCGTGCTGGCGCAAAAGATTTTGCAGCATTTGGGGGGAGCCTCCAATATCGCTTCTTACACCCACTGCATGACGCGGCTTCGCGTCAAACCCAAAAATGAAAGCCTTGTCAATAAAGAGGCATTGAAGGAAATCGAAGGCGTCATCGGTGTGGTGGAGGAAGAAACGCTGCAAATTATTTTGGGGCCCGGAAAAGTGGCAAAGGTATACGAGGAATTCAAAATATTAATGAAAAATGCGGGCGAGTGGGATTTAAACGAACAAGCAAAGCAAAAGAGGGAAGAAATCAAGGAGAAAAACAAAACCCCGTTTAAACTGTTTTTAAGAAGAATCGCCAACATTTTCATCCCCTTGATTCCGGCTCTGGTGGCTTCGGGGCTCATCACGGGGATTACGAAAAGTGTGATGCAGGCCGGTTGGATTGCGGAAACTTCCATGATCGCAACCGTCTTGACCGTGATGGGATCCGGATTGTTTTCATTCCTCGGGATTTTGGTCGGTTTAAATGCGGCCAAAGAGTTCGGAGGTTCCCCGGCTTTGGGAGCGTTGGCCGGCATTTTGGTGATCAACCCCGAAATTGCGAACATCACCTTGTTCGGGGAAGAATTGGTGCCGGGACGCGGCGGTCTGATCGGTGTCATGTTTGCCGCCATTTTTATTGCTTTTTTGGAACAACGGATTCGCCGCATCGTCCCGCAAGCGCTGGATATCATTGTTACGCCGACAATGGCCTTGCTGATTACCGGAATCATCACCTATGTGGTCTTTATGCCGATTGGCGGTTTGATTTCCGACGGGATTACCAAAGGATTGATGGCTATCCTGGATACCGGCGGAGTGATTGCCGGATTTGTGCTGGGAGCCACCTTCCTCCCGCTGGTGGTGACCGGTTTGCACCAAGGTTTGACCCCGGTTCATCTGGAATTGATCCAATCCATCGGCAATGACCCGTTGCTCCCCATTCTGGCCATGGGAGGCGCGGGGCAAGTCGGGGCGGCCTTTGCCATCTATGTGAAAACAAAGAAGAAACGGTTGAAAAGGGCAATTGGCGGGGCGCTTCCGGCCGGTTTGCTCGGCATCGGGGAACCGCTGATTTTCGGGGTGACCTTGCCTTTGGGAAGGCCTTTTTTGACGGCGTGTCTGGGAGCAGGCGTGGGCGGGGCTTTTCAAGCTGTGTTTAAAGTGGCCACCATTGCCATCGGGGTTTCCGGTCTTCCTCTCACCTTTTTGGTGCTGCCCGGCCAAATCCTGTTGTATTTAAGCGGATTGGTCTTGTCTTATGCGGCAGGGTTTTTGTTTACCTATTGGTTTGGTTTTCGCGATGAAATGGCCGGCGGATTTGAATGATCGCGCTAAAAATACAGCCCGCTCCGGGCTGTATTTTTTCTTCTGTATAGATTGCATCTTCCTTTCGGATACTAAACAGGACAATCAAGAATTTGCGGAGGAAGATTTCCAATGAGCTGGTATTTGGTTGTGCTCAAAACCGCTTTTACGGTTGTGATCCTTTTGGTTCTCACAAGATTGATCGGAAAAAAGCAAGTTTCCCAACTTTCCCTGTTTGAATACATCACGGGAATCACTTTGGGAAGTATTGCGGCATATATCCCTTTGGAATCGGAACCGACTTCATGGTATTTGGGGGCGCTATCCCTTCTGGTGTGGGTGATCATGGCATTTGTCATCGAATATCTGGAGATCAAAAGCAAAAAAATGAGAAAGTGGATTATCGGGACAGAAACGGTGTTGATCAAGCAGGGAAAGGTGCTGGAAGAAAATTTAAAGAAAGAGCGGATGACTGCGATCGAATTGATGAGCAAATTGCGGGCGAAAAATATTTTCAACTTGTCGGAAGTAGAGTTTGCCATCATGGAGCCGGACGGATCGGTCAATGTGATGCTGAAAAAAGAACATCAGCCGCTAACGGCCAGCATGCTTCATCTCCCTGTGAACCGTGAACGGGAGCCTGAAATGGTCATCATTGACGGACAGATCGAAAAGGAAGTATTGTCGCGCATTGGGAAAAACGAAAAATGGTTGTTGAAAGAACTGGAAAAACAAGGGTTAAAACTGGAAGATGTGTTTTTGGCCCAGGTGGATTCGTCCGGGAATTTGTGGACGGACCTTTATCAGGACCGTTCTTCTTCCCGTTCACGGCCCCACTGGCGGGCAAACCTCATACAGGCATTGGAAACGTGTGAGGCCGAGTTGAAAAAGTCGGGGCAATTGGCCCAAGATCCGGATGAGAAACAAATGTACCTGAACACCGCCCGCGATCTGAAGGAGATCACCAAGGACATCCAGTCCCGTTTTTTATCACTGTCATGAGAATCATTGCATTTTCTGTTGGGTTTCTATTATTATTTTTACAGGCCTATTTATAAAAAAAGAGGTGCAAACCATTGGAACAATTTACATTTTATAACCCAACCCAAGTGTTTTTTGGCAAAGGCACTTTGGCAGCAATCAAAGAACAAATCCCCCGTTACGGCAAAAAAGTATTGCTGGTTTACGGAGGCGGAAGCATTAAAAGAAATGGGATCTATGATCAGATCATGAAATATTTGCAAGAAATCGGGGCAGAAGTTCTGGAATTGTCCGGGGTTGAACCCAATCCGCGCTTGTCCACGGTACATAAAGGCGTGGAAATATGCAAGAAAGAAAAGGTGGACTTTTTATTGGCGGCCGGCGGCGGCAGTGTGATTGACGCCACCAAAGCCATTTCTGCAGGAGCCAAATATGACGGGGATGTGTGGGACATCATTATTAAAAAAGCCGTTCCCAAAGATGCTTTGCCGTTTGGAACGGTTTTGACCTTGTCGGCAACCGGTTCGGAAATGAACAGCGGTTCGGTGATCACCAATTGGGAAACCAAAGAAAAAATCGGCTGGGGCCATCCGTTGGTCTTTCCGAAGTTTTCGATCCTCGATCCGGTTCACACCTTTACCGTTCCCAAAGATCAAACCGTTTACGGAATTGTGGACATGATGTCCCATGCGCTGGAACATTATTTCAGTCCAGCCCCCAATGTTCCTTACAACGAGCGAATGGTGGAAGGATTGCTGTCGACGGTTATCGAGACGGCACCCAAGCTGCTTGAGGACCTGGAAAATTATGAAGCCAGAGAAACGATCATGTTTTGTGGAATGATGGCTTTAAACGGAGTGATTAACCAGGGAATGCGAGGCGATTGGGGAACGCATGGAATCGAGCATGCCGTTTCCGCCGTTTATGATATCCCGCATGGCGGAGGTTTGGCGATTTTATTTCCCAACTGGATCCGGTACAATCTGGATGTGACCGAAGCCAAAATGAAGCAATTGGCGATTCGTGTGTTCGGTGTGGATCCGCAAGGAAAATCGGACCGTGAAATCGCGGAAGAAGGAATTGACCGCTTGCGGGAATTCTGGAGTTCCATCGGCGCTCCCAGCCGTTTGGCTGATTACGGAATCGATGATTCCAAACTGGAACTGATGGCAGAAAAGGCAGTGGCTCACGGTTCATTGGGACGGATGAAAAAATTAACCAAAGAAGATGTTTATGAGATTTATAAAATGTCCTTATAAAACAAAGGCCGGGAAAACCGGCCTTTGTCCAGCTGTGTTTTGTAAGCGTTTTAACGAAAATGGCATGATTCCATGTTTTTCCATAAAGTGGTTTGTTGACAGTGGGGAATAAAAGTTTTTATAATGCATTGTACTGTTAAATTATAGTCTGTAAATAATAAATATACTGAAAATGCACAGAAGAAAAAAAGTTCGCCTGTGCATTTCAAAATGCGGCAATGGTTGCAACAGAACAAAAAGGAGACATCTTCAATGCTTAAGAACACCAAATTACTCACAATCGGTTTGATGTTGTTTTCATTATTTTTTGGCGCCGGAAATTTAATTTTTCCGCCGCTGTTGGGGCAAGGGGCCGGAGACCAGTTCTTCACGGCGATGCTTGGTTTTGCGGTCACCGGAATCGGCCTTCCGTTGTTGGCTGTGATTGCAGTCGGTTTGTCTGACGGCGGTTTGCAAGAAATCGGAAGCCGCATCCATCCGGTATTTGGTCTGATTTTAAGTTTGATTGTTTATTTGTCCATTGGTCCTTTCTTTGGAATTCCCCGGACCGGAACGGTTTCTTTTGAAATGGGCTTGTCTTTCCTGCCGGATGCCATCCGGGAAGCGGTATGGGCTTTGCCTGTTTTCACAATTATTTATTTTCTGATTACATTGTTGATCAGTTTGAACCCTTCCAAAGTGATTGACCGTGTCGGAAAGATCCTGACCCCGGTCTTGTTGACGTTGATTGTCGTGCTCTTTCTCCGAAGCTTGTTTCATCCGGTCGGAGATTTGGGAACCCCGACGGATGCCTATGCGCAATTTCCATTTTTCCAGGGATTTCTTGACGGCTATTTGACGTTGGATGCGCTGAGTGCATTGGTGTTTGGGGGAATGGTGGTGGCAGCCATTCGCGATGACGGAATCCGTGACCGGAAAAAAGTGGCCGCCACAACACTGAAAGCCGGTTTGATAGCGGTTACTTGTCTGGCTTTTGTGTATTTTTCACTGGCTTATATGGGAGCTACCAGCCAGCAGTTGGGGATGATGGACAACGGCGGTGAAATTTTAACGGCGATTGCTTTTGAACTTTTTGGCTCATACGGTTCCGTTCTTTTGGGGATCGTTGTTTTGCTTGCTTGTTTGACGACTTCGGTCGGGCTTTCGACATCCTGTGCGCAATTTTTAAACCGGGTTTTCCCGAAACTTTCCTATAAAAAATGGTTGTTGATTGTAACCGTATTCAGTGCCTTTGTTGCCAATGTCGGATTAACCCAGCTGATTGCATTTTCCGTGCCGGTTCTCAGCATGATTTATCCGGCGGTGATTGTCTTGATCTTATTGTCTTTCCTGCACTCATCCTTTCATGGTTATCGTGCGGTGTATGCCGGAGGAATATCAGGCGCCTTTCTGATCAGTGTTTTGGATACGCTTACCGGTATCTTCGGGTTTGATTTTTCATGGCTTGAGGTATTGCCGCTTTATGACCAGGGAATCGGTTGGCTGGTGCCGGCAGTGATCGGAAGCTTGCTGGGATATGTCATTGGAAAAGCATTCGAAAAAAAAGCTGCCCTTACGTAAGGAAAGGGCGGCTTTTTTCCGTTACAGCCTTTTTAATTGCCTGACGAGCTTTTCGAAATGCAGGGAACGGGAGGCTTTGAAATAGATGACTGCATTTTTCGGGGTTCTTGCCAAGTGGTGCAATGCTTGCCGGAAATCATCACAAGCCAGAACCCTTTGGGGGCTCATTCCATTGGCGACAGCGGACCGTGCGATGATTTTTCCGCGTTTCCCCAAAGTGATGAGTTGGGTCAATCCCAAGCGGGCCGCATATTTCCCTGATTGCCGGTGAGCTTGATGTGAATATTCCCCGAGCTCCAGCATATCGCCCAAAACGGCAATCTTGGGGCGGGATCCGCTGACATTTTTCAGGACGTCCAATCCGGCTCTGAGAGCTGTTGGATTGGCGTTCCAAGCATCATTGATCAGGATGCGCCCGGATTTTGTACGGATGAATTCCAAGCGCATTTTCGGCGCTTTAAAGGTGGCGAGCCCTTTTTGAATTTCCGGAATCGTGGTTCCATAAGCCCAGGCAACCCCGATGGCGGTCAGGGCGTTATAAACATTGTGTGTGCCGAAGACAGGGATCCGGACGGGGAACGAACGTCCCTGAAGCACGGTGTCAAAGGCCATCCCGTTTCGGGTATAACGGATGTTTTTTCCCCGGATGTGGGCCGGATTGCGGATGCCGAAGGTAAGGATTTTTCCCTGGAAGCGGTTGGTTTTCAGTTTTCTTGACCGCGGGTCGTCCGCATTTAAGATCAAGGTTCCGTTTTTGCGGACACCATCCACCAGTTCCTGTTTGGCTTTTACGATGAGATGAAGTCCACCCAAGCTGCCCGCATGCGCTTCTCCGACATTGGTGACGGCACCGATCTCGGGCCGGACGATTTGGCATTGTTTGCGGATGTTATTGAGCGATTTCATTCCCATTTCCAAGAGGAGCAATTTTTCTTTGCCGGTCAACCGGGTCAGATACGTTGGCAAAAAAGAAAACGTGTTCAAGTTGCGATGGGTTTTCACCATCGGCGCACGATATTTCAAAATGGAAGCCACCATTTCGGTCGTGGTCGTTTTGCCCGCACTTCCCGTGATGCCGATCACTCTGGCCGGGCATTGTTTCCAGTTCCAAAGACCGGCTTTAAAAAAAGCCTGATAAGCATCTTGCACCCGGATGATCGAAGTGCCCGGCGGGATTCCCCGGGAAGAGAGGTGTGCGGGAAGCACGACGGCGAGCGGGCGGATCCGTTGAATGGCCGGCAGTTGCTTTTCGTGCCACCGGATTTTGCGGGTGTAAAAGTACACTTGGTGCGGTTTCAATTGTTTTGGATTTCCAAAATTGAGGGACTGGACGATTTTTGACGGGGAACCTGCAGTCAATCTTCCGCCCATGATTTGGGCCAGTTTGTTTAATTGGATTGCTTTCATGTATATATCCTCCCATGGCGAGACGATCTCATGGATCCATGTGTGACTATCCTATTCAGAAGGCAATAAACCGGCTTGGATGAAAGCCCATAAAAAGAAACCGGTCATTTTTGCCGCTTATTTTGAGGACAAAAAAAGCAGCGCCTTTTCATGGCACTGCTTTTTGAAACGGGTTATTCATGGGTTGAGACGACAGGCTTTTTGCTAAGCTTCACTCGGGTGTCACCCATGAACAGAATGGCTATGGCCGCCAGCACGATCGGGATCAAAGCCAGGGCAAAGATATGGGTGATCGATGAAGACATGGCGTCCACGATTTTATCCAGAATGAAATCGGGGATCGCGGCACGGGCACCGGGCTCAAAGAGTCCTTGCGGGTCGTTGAGGTCAAAAGATGGCCCGTGTCCTCTCTGCATCCCGCCAAAATCCAATTGATCCGTAAAAAAGCGGTTTTGCAGGGAGCCGAATAAGGTGATCCCGATGGTCATGCCGAGAGAGCGGAAGAAGGAGTTGGTTGAGTTTGCCGAACCGCGGTGTTTGGCATCCATGTTGTGCACGGATGCGATGGGCAGCAGTGAAAAAGAAAATCCGACTCCAAATCCGGCGATGACCATGTAGATGGTGACCAGCCACCGTGCCGTTTTGGGCGTCATGGTGCTGAGCAAGGTCATTCCGGCGGCATAAGCAATGATCGAGAGGATCATCAGATTACGATAACTGGTCTTGGTTTGGAAGATACCGCCGATCGCGCTTCCGACAACCGACCCGAGCATCATCGGGGTCAGGATCAGTCCCGCATTGGTGGCGGACCCGCCGTACACCGCTTGCACAAAGATCGGGATATATACGGTCAACACGACAAAAGTGGCGCCATATAAGAAAACGGCGATTTGGCTGGCGGCAAATAACCGGCGTTTAAACATCCAGAAGGAAATAATCGGTTCTTTTGCTTTGGTTTCAACGTACAAGAACACAAGAAAAAAGACCGCAAAGATGACAAATAAACTGATGATGGGAAGGGAGTTCCAAGCATACTCTTTACCTCCCAGTTCGAGGGCAAACATGAGGCTGACCACGGCAGTGACCAGGGTGACGGCTCCCCACCAGTCAATGGATT
The DNA here is from genome assembly GCF_013912365.1 of Thermoactinomyces intermedius. Classification (NCBI taxonomy): domain Bacteria; kingdom Bacillati; phylum Bacillota; class Bacilli; order Caryophanales; family Thermoactinomycetaceae; genus Thermoactinomyces; species Thermoactinomyces intermedius. The sequence goes on along the minus strand of NZ_JACETT010000063.1, from coordinate 43,749 downwards.
GTTTTTCATGGTTATCCGACTCTTTGTAAGCTGTGAGAATCAGAACAAGGGAAATGATTCCGATGGGTAAATTGACATAAAAAATCCAATGTCAGCTGATGTAATCGGTAATATAAGCACCGAGCAGGGGGCCGGCGACACTGGATGAACCAAAAACCGCCCCGAGCAATCCGGTCATTTTCCCTCTTTGTTCCGGCGGGAAGATGTCAAAAACAATGGTAAAGGCAATGGGCATCAAGGCGCCGCCGCCGATTCCCTGGATGGCCCGGTAAATGCTCAGCTGGACAATGGTTTGTGCGGTTCCGCAAAGTGCTGAACCGATCATGAAGACTGCCAGACCGAAGATAAAAAAACGTTTTCGCCCGTACATGTCCGACAGTTTTCCGAAGATGGGCATTCCGGCCATATATGTGACCATGTAAGCGGAGGTGACCCAAACGAATTGGTCCAATCCCCCCAATTCCCCGACGATCGTCCCCATGGCTGTCGCGACAATGGTATTGTCCATGGCCGACATGAAGATCGCCAGCAGTAAAGATGCGACGACAAGTTGAAAGTTGCTTTTTTTTGAGTTCATGATGTTCCTCCTTTGTTGTGGCACACAACAACATTATAATCCCAACCGGTTATTTAATATAAGTAATATTTAACATACGAAATAATGATGAAAATTTCTGTGAAAGACAAAGGGTTTTGCATCGGAAAGATTGATTTTGGTTAAAAATAAAAAGGTTACCAACTATTTTTAACAGATGGCAACCTTTTCACAATAATTCTGACAATTATAAATTATGTATTTACACAGCCGGGGGCTCGCCACAACAAAGTTTGTGGAATCGCATGATTTCACCTCGCTTGATCATTTTCTATTACTTTATTTGCGATGTGTGTTTAAAATCCTGCTAATCCGATAAATTTTTTAAACCGATTTCTCCGCGAATTCGCAAAATGGCTTCAGTCAGACCGTGATAGGATGCGGATTTTTCATTGAGCAATTCCGATAATCCGCACTTTTCAGCACATTTTTTGCAAACTTTGACCCCGTCTTCAAAAAGCCCCTCGGGATCTTCAACGATGCGTATATGTAAACGGTGTGTTTTTTTGTAACAAAGAGAGCAGTTGTCCATCACTTCGGTCAGATGAGGTTGAGGAGCATAATTTAATAATTTTTGCAAAATCTTTTCTTCTTTATCCGCAATGGATTGGATTTTTGCTTTCCATTGTGAATTCACGGTCCATCTCCCTTCTCGAATCAGAAATCTTCATTCAAAATTCTATCGCTTTCGTCACTATTATACAACCGATTTTAACCAAATTTTTTTAAAAAACCGGTTCTTTGCCCGGGATAATGTTTGAGGTTTTTAAATTTATTTTTGAGATGTTTTTTCTTTAATGTTTTTTGGCGAACTCCGTAGCCGGAAATCCGTTTCACCGGCGCGCCGGTGCATCGGGATGTTCATTCAAAGATGACAATGACATCATGTCGGAGAAAGTTTTTATAAAGGCGGAAGGATGCATGAGAAAAGAAATCAGAGGGATATTATAGACAGGGTGATTCAGATGAAAAAATTTTTAATTGTGATGTTTTCCGTACTGATTGCGTTGACGGGATGTGCCAAAAACCAAGGAAGTCCGGAGCATGATGCCACTCCCCGGCAAGTGGTGGACCGGAACGGTCAACCCGGGAATGAGCCCATTTCAAGCCGGGGAAGGGTCTTGCCGGATGAAAGAGGAGAAAATGAGCTGAATCTGAAAGGAAAAACCAAACGCATCGAAAGCATCGGCTTTTTGGAAGCCACTTCCCCGGATCAAGCGGTGGAGGATGCATTGGAAGCGGTCCGCGATTTAACATATGTTGCCTTTTTCAGTTACCAGGTCCGGCCGGATGGGAGTTTGATCCCCCTGAAGGATGAAAAACCGCTTCAGGCCATTCAAAACAAGGCCGTTCCGATGCTGGTGCTGACCAATTTTGCAGATGGAAATTTCCAACCCGATTTGGCTCATCAAATTTTTACAAACCGGCAATCCCTCAACCGGCTGATGAATCAAGTCGAACAAGTGATGAAGGAAAAAGGGTACAAGGCGATCAACATTGATTTTGAACACATCTACGAAAAAGATCGTGAGCTGTACCACGGGTTTTTGGAAACCTTTGTGCCCCGGATGAAAAAACACGGATATGTGGTGTCGACTGCCTTGGCTCCCAAAAGCAGCGACGAACAGGCCGGAGCTTGGCACGGGGCACATGATTATGCGTTTCATGGGAAGATTGCCGACTTTGTCATTTTAATGACGTATGAGTGGGGATGGACCGGCGGACCTCCGATGGCTGTGGCTCCACTTCCCCAAGTTCGGAAAGTGGTGGATTATGCCGTCCAAAAAATTCCCCCGGAAAAAATTGTGATGGGAGCGCCGCTCTACGGTTATGACTGGACGCTTCCCTATAAAAAAGGAGGCCCTCCGGCGAAACGGATTGCTCCGCATGAAGCCGAAACGTTTGCCAAAAAACGAGGGTTGAAGGTGGAGTATAACAACCGGGATGAAGCTCCTTACTTTTACTACCGGGATGAACAAGGGAAAAAGCATGTGATTTGGTATGAAAATGAACAAAGCATGCAGGCGAAGCATAATCTGATCAAAGAATACGGTCTCCGGGGTGTCAGTTATTGGGTTTTGGGTGAGGATTTCCCGGAGAACTGGAAGCTTCTGCGCCAAAATTTCAAGATCAACAAATATTGATGTGAAAGCAGCCTGGATGGGAAATCCGGGCTGCTTGTTGCTTCCCGGGAGTTTAAAAATTTGTCAAAGGGAAGGTTCCTTGAAAGGAATATGATTTGACAAAATGGAAGGAAAATGGAGCCACCGGTTGCATACGGTGGGGGGGTATCCTATAATAAAGATGTAAGAAGATGTAAAAAACTTTGTAACAGCAGGAGGAACAGATAAAATGAAGGAACAAATTCGGGTTGCCGGAATGTCCTGTGAGCATTGCGTCAAATCGGTCGAGGAAGCATTAAAACGAATCGGGGTTGCAGCCAAAGTTAATTTGTCCAAAGGAATGGTCGATGTGGATTTTGATGAACAGACGGCTGATTTGGACAAAATCAAGCAAACCATTGAAGATCAAGGGTTTGATGTCCTTTCATAAATTGCATCACAGCAGGAGGCGTTTTCGTTGTCCAGTGAACTCAGCTCGATTCGGTTGCCGGTGGAAGGGATGTCTTGTGCGGCCTGTGCCAACCGGATCGAAAAACGTCTTTCAAAGTTAAACGGTGTCGATTCGGTCCATGTTCACTTGGGCATGGAAGAAGCCCATATCGTTTATGACCCGAAGCAAGTCCGGTTGCCGGAGATGGAGAAGATCATTCAAGATCTCGGCTACCGCGTTCCCAAAGAAGAAGTGGATATGGAGATTACCGGGATGACCTGTGCCGCCTGTGCCAGCCGGATTGAAAAAGTGTTGAACCGGATCCCGGAAGTTGCCAATGCTTCCGTCAACCTGGCAACTGAATCGGCGCGGGTCGCTTATTACCCGGGGACCTTGGCCGTATCCGACGTGGTGCAACGGGTGGAACGGTTGGGATTCGGGGCAAAGCCGAAAAGTGCGGAGTCAGGGAAGCGGAAAGAGGAAGAATGGAAGAAAAAAAGAGTCCGGTTTTATGCGGCGTTGGCATTTTCCATCCCGCTTCTGTGGACCATGGCCGCCCATTTTTCTTTCTTTCATTGGATCCCGGTTCCGTCTGTTCTCATGAACCCTTGGGTCCAATGGATTTTGGCCACACCGGTGCAATTTGTGATCGGGGCTCCGTTTTACCGCGGAGCATGGAAGGCGTTGCGCAACCGCAGCGCCAATATGGATGTGCTGGTGGCACTCGGCACCTCGGCGGCCTATTTTTACAGTTTGTATGTGATGTTGACTCAACCGGCTTCCCGCATTCATGAGCAGGGATTGTACTTTGAAACCAGCGCCGTTTTAATCACACTCATTTTGCTTGGCAAATTGCTGGAATCCCGGGCCAAAGGAAAAGCCTCGGATGCCATATCCAAGTTGATGCGGTTGAAAGCCAAAAAAGCATTGGTCTTGAAAGACGGCAAGGAGGTAGCCGTCCCGGTGGAAGAAGTCAAGCCGGGGGATCTGATTCTTGTGAAGCCGGGCGAGCAGATCCCGGTGGACGGAGAGGTGGTCAAGGGACGTTCGTCCGTCGATGAATCCATGTTGACCGGTGAAAGCATCCCGGTGGAAAAACAGGCGGGCGACCCGGTGATCGGCGCCACCATCAACCGGCAAGGCCGGCTCCTCTTTAAGGCGACAAAAGTCGGGGAAGAGACGGCGCTGGCACAGATTATACGGGTGGTTCAGGAAGCGCAAGGCTCCAAGGCGCCGATCCAACGGATTGCAGACCGGATTTCGGGGATTTTTGTTCCCGTTGTGTTGGGGATCAGCGTGCTTACGTTTTTGCTTTGGTTTTTCGGTTTGGAGCCGGGTCAATTTCAGGGCGCCTTGGAGAAAGCGATGGCTGTGTTGGTGATTGCCTGTCCTTGTGCCTTGGGGCTGGCCACGCCCGTTTCGATTATGGCCGGTTCCGGCCGGGCTGCGGAATGGGGCATTTTGTTTAAAGGCGGCGAACATTTGGAAAAGGCGCAGCAAATCACGATGGTTTTGTTTGATAAAACCGGAACGATCACCCACGGGAAACCTGAATTGACCGATATCATCATCTTTCATCCGGAAGAGAGAGAAAACGTTTTGCGCCGGGCCGGATCGGCGGAAAAACATTCCGAGCATCCGTTGGCGCAGGCCATTGTGAACGGGATTGTGAAAGAAGGAGTGACATTGCAAGATCCCGACTCCTTTGAAGCAATACCCGGCCACGGGGTCAAAGCCGTGCTGGACGGACGGGAAGTTTTGCTGGGAACCCGCCGGTTGATGGCACAAAACGGAATTGAAACGGATTTGATTGAGGAGGAATTGGTCCGGCTCGAAAAACAAGGGAAAACAGCCGTGATCATCGCAATAGACCAAAAATGCGCCGGGATTTTGGCCGTTGCCGATACGGTGAAAGAAACTTCCCGCGCAGCGATCGAAAAGTTGAAACAAATGGGGCTGAAAGTGAGGATGATCACAGGCGATAATGAACGGACGGCCCGTGCCATTGCCAAACAGGTCGGCATTGAAGATGTTTCGGCCGAAGTGTTGCCGGAAGGAAAAGCGGAAGTGGTTTATCAGTGGCAGAGACAAGGGGAAAAAGTGGCGATGGTCGGGGACGGCATCAACGATGCGCCGGCTCTCGCGGCGGCCGATCTGGGCATTGCGATGGGAACCGGAACCGATGTCGCGATGGAAACCGCAGATGTCACCTTGATGCGCGGGAATCTCGAGCAGGTGGCCGATGCGCTGTGGATGAGCCGGAAAACCATGGCCAATATCAAACAAAATCTGTTCTGGGCTTTGGCGTACAACAGCTTGGGAATTCCCGTCGCCGCGGCCGGATTCCTGGCTCCCTGGCTGGCAGGAGCGGCCATGGCTTTCAGTTCCGTCTCCGTGGTGCTGAATGCCCTCCGGTTGCAGCGGGTCAAAGCTTTGTCGTAAGTTGTTCAGTCCATCGGAAAGATGGGCTGTTTTTTATGAATTAATTTGGTGAATTTTCATTTTTTATATTATGATTGAAATAGATTCTATTAACAAAAAATAATAACGCAGCCGTTTGGAGGGGTTCAAATGGAAGAAAAAACCGTTGTCCTGACCATACAAGACGGCGTCGGCCTGATCCGGCTGAACCGTCCCCAAGTGTATAATGCCATCAACCGCCAATTGGCCGAAGAATTGACAGCAACTTTGCGAAAGGTAAACGAAGATCCGAAAGTCCGGGCCGTGGTTTTGACCGGGGAAGGAAAAGCGTTTTGCTCGGGACAAGATTTGAATGACCGGTCGGCCATTGTCACCAAGGGGGATGAAATTTCATTGGGCGAGAGTGTGCGCTCCCGTTATAACCCTTTGATTCAAGCTATCATGGATCTGAAAAAACCCATTATTGCCGCGGTAAATGGCGTGGCGGCCGGGGCCGGTTGCAGTTTGGCGCTGGCTTGCGACCTGCGTGTGATCACCCCTCGCACCCGTTTTGTCGAAGCTTTTGTCAGGATCGGATTGGCTCCCGACAGCGGTTCCAGCTACTTTTTGCCCCGGTTGGTCGGGCTGGGAAGGGCATTGGAGATCGCGATGACCGGACGGGATGTGGAAGCGGAAGAAGCCGTCCGGATCGGGCTGGCCAACCAATTGGCGGAGGAAGACAAACTGCTGGATGAGGCGATGGCACTGGCCAAGCAGTTGGCACAAGGGCCCACGGTGGCCATCGGATTAACGAAAAAAGCGATTTACCGCGGGATGGAAACGACGATTGAAGAAGCGCTGGAGTATGAAGCCGTGGTTCAGGAACAAGCGGGGAAAACCAAAGACTTCCTGGAAGGCATTCAAGCTTTTGGCGAAAAAAGAAAGCCGAATTACCGCGGAGAATAGCATCCTTTTCAAACAAAAGCCGGTTTTGTTGATAAATCGGCTTTTGGTGTTTTCCGGCATTTTAAAGAACGGTTAAAGACTTTGGCACCACTTTGACCGTGATGGGGGTTTCATCCAGGATTTCGCCATCCACATGGGCCAGACAAGAACCTTGCGGCGTGATGGTGAATTCTTTGCCGCGGTGGAAAATCACGGATTTGTGCCGGGTGTGCTTGCCGGAATAAGCCGTCGGGAACAGGCGGAGAAACTCAAAGGAGCTGAGGTTTTGAATGCAACAGAGATCCAGCAGGCCGTCGTTTTTTTCCGCCTGGGGGCATATTTTGATTCCGCCGGCAAAGTTCGGAATGTTGGACACCGCAATCAGCCAGACATGTTCGTAATCATAGCGAACGCCATCCACGGTCAGGGTGACGGGCTGCGGAGTGTACGAACGGAAGACTTTCAAGGCTTCCAAGCCGTAAGTCAAGCGCCCGAACCACTGCTTTTCCCATCTTTTCATTCGGACCGCATTGGCCACTTTGGCATCAAATCCCGCACCGCCGAAGCTGATCAGGCAACGGTTGTTCATTTTGGCGGTGTCCACCTGGTAGGTTTGGTGCCGCAAAATTCGTTTTAATGCAAATTCCGGATCCAGGGGAATCTGATGCCCCAAGGCAAAATCATTTCCGGTTCCGGCCGGGATATACCCCATGGGAATATCGGTGCCGATGAGCCCGCTTCCCACTTCGTTCACGGTGCCGTCCCCGCCGACGGCGACCACGGCTTTGACCGGGTGATGTTGTTTGATGTCATTGACAATCCGGGTGGCATCTCCCGCTTCTTGCGTGAAGAATGCCTCATATTCCACGCCCAGTTCTTTTAATCTGCGATGGATATAAGACCAGACCGTTTTTCCCCGCCCATTGCCGGATAATTGATTGACCACGAAAAAATACATGGTGACACTCCCCCTTAAATTTCAGATACGGAATGAGATGGACTTTTGTGCGGGTTTGGGTCCAGTTGCCGGTAAATTCGCCGGGTGGCCCAAAAATAAAGGGAGGGAAACCATTTACGCAATTGAAGCGCCCATTTCAACTTTTTGGGAATCACCACAGTTTTGGGATGCTTGATCATTTTCAAGGCATAACGGGCGACTTCCTCGGCCTTTAACATTTGGCCGGCGATCAGGGGAGGGAAATGGCGGCGGGGATTTTCTCCCCTGAAAAAAGGCGTCATGACGGGTCCCGGGCAAAGAACTCCCACCCGGATCACCGGTGCGTACTCCAAATTCAGAGCTTCCGAAAAGCCGATCAAGGCAAATTTGCTTGCACAATATCCGGCGAGGTTTGGGATGCCGGTCAATCCGGCCAGGGAAGCGATGTTGATGATCCGTCCGTGCCCGGCACGCAGCATGTGCGGCAGGACGTGGCGGACCATACGGACGGCGCCCAAATAATTGGTCTCCATCATCCCCCGGTAGTCCTCCGGCGAAACATCCAAAAACCCGCCAAAACACCCATAGCCGGCATTATTGATCAACACGTCAACCCGGCCGTAAGTTTGGATGATTTCCTCCACGACCGGTTTGACTTCCGCTTCGTTGGTGATGTCACAGGGATAATAAGATCCCCGGTTGAGTTCGCGATGGATTTCTTTTAAACGGGAGGCTCTCCTTCCGAGCAGAACCGGGACATATCCCTGATCCGGCAACTTTCGGGCAATGGCTTCTCCGATCCCGCTGGTTGCGCCGGTTACCAGAACAACAGGGTTGCTCATTCCATTTCCTCCTTTTAACTCATCGGAACCTGCGGAATGATTTTGCCTTCAATCCGTTCAAAAATATCGTCAAGGTCTCTTCCGGTAATGGTCAGGCCGTGGTTTTTCAACCCGATCACGGCCCGGGATGGATCTTCGGCTTCGCGGATCAGGCCGGCAACCGCTTCGGCCAGTTGTACGGTTCCGCATGGATAATTGATTTCCGTGGAAGGGACTCCTTCCATCCAAGCGTGGATATGCACAATGGCTCCGACTTCAGGGTGCTCGTTGTAAATCATCCAATGCTCGATGGCATCCACCGAAACGCGGTTGGGCTTGATATTGGAAGGAACGCTCAATTCCATGGCCGACTGGTCTTCATCATACCCTTTCACCAGCAAAATATCCTTTCCGATCCGTCTCAGGTTTCCTTTGTTGACACCGCTGGCGCTCATCCAGAATTCATTTTTATCCCGACGGGCACTCAGGTTGCCGTAACTGAGCCCGCCGATGCCGTATAAACGCTTGATATGGCGGAATTCTCTGGGAGGCAACAATTCCTGGATCGGAAACGGCGCGGGAAGCAGGTTCATTTCATCCAGTTTTTTGCCCGCCCGGGAGATGCTTTCGCTGGTTTCATCCCCCTCCCACAGGTCTTCGGGGAGATCGGGGTGAAAAATATTGTTGATGACCAGACGGGAAGTGGCCAAGGGACGCAAGCGCTCGAAAACTTCTTGGAAATAGCGGTCATCGTCTTCCGGACGGGAGACGGCGTAACATCCCTGTTCCAGCGTGATGAAATGCGTGGACGAAACGGGACGGGAACGATCAATGAAAATCATCAGGTTTCCCAGGGAACGGATCAAGATCGGATAACCGGTTTTCAGGGTATCGGATACGGGCTCATCAACCTCGGTGATGGACACGACAAACGTTCCGTTTCCTTTGCGGCGAAAAGGTTTCGGACGGTTTGGATCCACGAAATTCAGCACCAATTGAAGTTGCGGAAACTCGGTGGATACCCGTTTAAAACCGTGTTCTTCCATCTCTTGTTGGATGCCTTCGGCAAAGCGTTTTAAATCCGGTGTTCTTTCATAATCTCCAAACAATGCGAAGTGAATCATTGTGCTAAACCCCTCCTTTAATACAAGACCTAGTTTCCCGAAGGATTTGGAAAAATATACATCTTGGCGCCGGGACTTTCAGAAGGAGATTCAGAAAATTGAACCGCGGGACCGGAAAAAATGGTATGTTAAATTTCGAGGATTCCTTACTGGGGAGGATTGTTTATGTATACCATCCGAAATATTTATTGCATCGGCAGAAACTACCGGTTGCACGCGAAAGAGTTGGGCAATGAAGTGCCGGAGGCCCCGTTGGTTTTTTTAAAGCCGACCCATTCACTGGCCAAAGCGGACGGAAGGGTTCTTTCGCTTCCGGGAACCAAAGGGGAAGTGCATTATGAAGCGGAGTGGGTTTTAAGGATTTCCCGCCCGGTTGCGTCAGGGACACCCGTGGATGAAGTGGTGAGTCACATGGGGCTCGGCATCGATTTTACCTTGCGGGATGTACAGAGTGGGTTAAAGAAAAAAGGACATCCCTGGCTTCCGGCGAAAGGGTTTCCTAATGCAGCGGTGTTAACGGATTTGAAACCGTTCCCGGGGCTTGCAGCATGCGCATCGAAATCGTTTTCGTTGTTTAAAAATCAAGAAAGAGTGCAAAGGGGAAGCATCGATGACATGGTATTTTCCCCGCAACAACTGGTGGATTTCTGCGCGGAACACTTTGGGCTGGGCGAAGGAGACATTATTTTTACCGGTACGCCGGCCGGTGTGGGAAAAGTGGAGGACAACGATCATTTCAGGCTGTATTGGGAAAACGAACCATGGGGAGAATGCCGAATCCGGTTGAAATAAAAAGGAAACCGCCTTGGAGCAAGGCGGTTTTTCAGTGTGAAAACAAGTCAGTTTCCGTTTTTTTGTAACCACTTTTGTTCAGCCCGTGCAAAGTTGGCGGGGCCGTCATGCTCCAAGGCATCATAAACGAATTCATATGCATGGGAATCAAAGGCGATACCGAGGTGAGCCGCCAGATCAGCCGGCACTTGATCCTGAATCGTAATATTGGACACTTGGTCTTCGGGTCCATCCAAAAAGGCGGAGGTGTAGGGAACGACAATTTCATCGTATTTGGTGCTGATCACGGTGTATGAAACATCTCCCGGGGTTTCATCGCCGGCGTTTAAATCATTCAGGAAGTCAGAGCCGGTTTTTTGCTGATCGCATGCCGTGCATCCCAAAAGACCCGGAAGAATCATAATGGGTTCAATGCCGAGAACCCCGATGGTTCCGTGGTTGGATGGAGCCAGTCCGATCAGGTCTTCCACTTTTTCCGCCCCGCCCAGGTATTTGATATAGTAGCGCGGCATCATGCCTCCCTGGCTGTGCCCGACAATGGAAACTTTCTCCGCGCCGGTTTGCTCCAACACCTGATCGACAAACGCTTTCAATTCTTCGGCCGATTTTTCAATCGGTCCGGTACTGAAGCCGAGATGGGTGATGCCGTAGTTTAAAGCATATACGCAATAACCTTTCTTCGCCAAAAGGGGTGACAGTTTGCTCCAGTTAAATGCCATGCTTTCAAAAGTGCCCGGCACCAGGATGACCGGATAAGGATGTTCCTCGCTCGGCTTGCAATCGGGAAGATTGGCGCCGGGAGGTGACAAAGCGGCTTCTTTCAGGATGTCTTCATCCGTTTGGGCATGGGCGGATGAGACCCCGAAGAGACAAGGAGCCAGTGTCAACACCGAAATCATGAATATTCTGAAAATAAATCGGAAGGCAGACATCGTCTCTCCCCCTTCTTTGGATTTTTAATACTTATCTATATTAAATTTTATCTTACTGAAACAAATCAGGGAAGGGGAGAGGAATAAAAAATCAGATCATTCAATCATTTTTTGCGGCATGGTTCCTTGGAAGATTGGAACCATTTCATTTTCGGGGCGATTCACCGGGAACGGGGACAAAGTCGAAGATTTCTCCGCTTTTAAAGGTGTTTGCCAACTGGCGGAGCCAGGCATAATACCGTTTGGCATTGGCCAGTTTTTCAAGGTCTTGTTCCACTTGTTTTTTCTCTTCATTTTTGACCCCGGAATCATGAAGCAGTTTTGTCAGCTTTTCTTCACTGGCACGAAGCGCTTTCTCATTCAGCTCAATTTCTGTTTCCCACAGGTGGACGAAAAACTCGATAAAAGACCGGAACTGGTCTTGTTCGGCCTGGTACAAATCTTTCCGGACGCCTTTGATCCATTTTTTTTGCACCAGTTTTAAACGGGATAATTCCCGTACCCCCGTACTCATGCTTGTTTTGCTCATGCCGGTGCGCTGGCGCATTTCATCCAGTGTCATCGGTTCCTGATGGAAAAACATGATGCCGAACAGCCGGCCCATGGAGGGACTGAGTCCGTACATCCGCATCGTTTCAGCCAATGATTCGATGTAATCGCGTCTTGCTTCTTCCAATTGATCCATCGCACATTCCTCCAATCGCTTGCGTGTCCTTTTGTTTAATCCAATCATCCGAAGCAGGTGCCCACATCTTAAACATAAGGGAGGATTTTGTCAAACCGAAGGGGAGGTTGCGGAAGAAAAAAATTCATGTTAACGTAATTTATATACAGTTTGTACAGAAAAAACTGCACAAAAGGAAATTGATGGTTAAAGGGGGAGGGGAAATGTTCAAGCGCATGTTCATCGGCGGAAAGTGGATTGAAGCTGTCACGGGGGAAGTGCGGTCCATTTTCAATCCGTTTAACCAGGAAGTGATCGGAGAAGTGCCGGAAGGCGGGCGCGAAGATGCGAAAAGAGCCATCCAAGCCGCCCGTCAGGCGTTTGATAAAGGAAGCTGGCCGGACACGCCGGCTGCTGAACGGGGAGAGAAGTTGTTCCGGCTGGCGGAGGAGATACAAAGGAACAAACAGGAACTGGCCCGGTTGGAAACGTTGAATACCGGAAAGACACTGACGGAAAGTGAGGCAGATATGGACGATATCGCCAACGTGTTCCGGTATTACGCGGGGCTGGCGGATAAGGACGGGGGAGAAATGCTGTTTCCTCCGGCCAAGCATGCCGAAAGCAAAGTGGTTCGTGAACCGGTCGGTGTTTGCGGAATGATCACCCCTTGGAATTATCCGTTGCTGCAGGCGGCTTGGAAGCTGGCTCCGGCTTTGGCTGCCGGTTGCACGATGGTGTTGAAACCGAGTGAACTGACGCCGCTGACCACGTTGAAGTTGGCGGAATTGATCGAAAAGGCGGGCATTCCTGAAGGTGTGGTAAACATCGTGACCGGCCCGGGGGAAACCGTGGGGGCCGAACTGTCCGAATCGCCGGACGTGGACCTGATTTCGTTTACCGGCGGAATCGAAACCGGCAGAGCCATCATGCAAGCTGCCGCAAGCAATATGAAGAAAATCACTTTGGAATTGGGAGGAAAAAACCCGAACATCGTTTTTGCCGACAGCGACTTTGAGGCGGCGGTGGATTATGCGCTGAACGCGGTCTTTTTCCATGCCGGACAGGTGTGCTCGGCCGGGGCCCGGCTGCTGATCGAAGAAACGTGGCATGATGCCTTTGTCGGGGAACTGGTGAAAAGAGCCAAGCAAATCCGGTTGGGCAACGGGTTGGATCCAAATACACAAATGGGACCGCTCATTTCAGCCGAACACCGGGCCAAAGTGGAGAAATATATCGGGATCGGGCAAAAGGAAGGAGCCGTTTTGTTAACAGGCGGAAAACGGCCGGTATCAAAGGAACTGGCCGGCGGCTTTTTTGTGGAACCGACGGTGTTTGACCATTGCACAAGTTCCATGCGTATTGTACAGGACGAAGTTTTCGGCCCGGTTTTGACGGTGGAAACTTTCCGTACAGAAGAAGAGGCGGTGGCTTTGGCCAATGACACCCGTTACGGGTTGGCCGGGGCGGTGTGGACCGGCGATATGAACCGGGCGGAAAGAGTGAGCCGGGCGTTAAGGATGGGAACGGTTTGGATCAATGATTTTCATCCGTATTTCCCGCAAGCGCCCTGGGGCGGATATAAACAGTCGGGAATCGGAAGAGAACTGGGGAAAACGGGATTGGAAGAATATACGGAACAAAAGCATATTTACAAAAATTTGCAACCTGCCCCCATGCGTTGGTTCGGATAAAAAAGACAGGAGGGAAGCACCATGATGCGAACAGAACAAATGTTGGAGAAGAAAGAGTTTGTCATGCCCACCAAAGTGATTTCGGGCATCGGCGTCTTAAAGCATGTGGGAGAGGAAGCGAAGGCGTTGGGCATCCGGAAAGCGATGATTGTCACTGACCAAGGGCTTTACCGGAGCGGACTGATCCAACCGGTTGCCGAACAGTTCAAACAAGCCGGCATTGATGTTCATGTGTTTCATGAAATCGCGGGGGAACCGGACACCTGTTTAATCGCATTGGGAGCGAAAACGTTTCAGGAGCAAAAGTGTGACGGATTGGTTGCGGTGGGCGGCGGAAGTTCCATGGATACTGCCAAGGCGATCGGAGTGGAAGCCGTTCACGGAGAACCGGTGATCCGGTTTGAAGCTTCCGAACGGGGCAAGCCGCTGGAAAAACGGATCCCGCCGCTGGTGACCATCCCGACCACGGCCGGCACCGGAAGTGAGGTCACGCAATGGGCCGTGATCAAAGACCCCGAACGGCAAATTAAATTTAATGTGGGAGGACCTTTGATCCCCGCGCACCTTGCGGTGATTGATCCGGAACTGCACCTGACGATGCCCAAAACGATTACGGCGGCCACCGGGATTGATGCATTGTCCCATGCGATCGAGTGTTACACCATGAATCAATCGCAACCGTTGACTGATGCAGTGGCATTGATGGCCATTGAGTATGTGGCCAAATACATTCGCCGGGCATATGCCAACGGGCACGACATCGAGGCGCGTTATCATATGGCGCAAGCGGCGATGTTGGCAGGCCTTTCGTACGGGAGTGATTCAGCGGGAGCGGCTCATGCGATGGCCCAAACATTGGGGGGAATGGTGCCGGTCATGCATGGACAATGTGTTTCGGCCATCCTTCCGGGCGTAATGGAATATAACTGGATGGGAGCTCCGCAGAAATTTGCCCGGATCGCCCAAGCGATGGGCGTTGATACCCGGGGCATGAGCACCGGGGAGGCGGCAAAGGCCGCGGTGAAAGAAGTGGAGCGGCTTGTCCGTGATTTAAACATCCCGTCTCTTCAAGAACAAGGGGCAGATCCCGGACAAATCGACCGATATGCCGAAGCGGCACTGGAAGACCCGCAAACCTTCGGCAACCCGCGTGATTTGGATCTGGATGCTTACCGCTGGATTTACCGTCGCGCATTCGGGTTGGAAACCTCCATTTTATAAATCAAACACACCCCTGGTGATTTGTTGCCAGGGGTGTTTGTTGTTTTTAAACCGATCTGGAGAGGACATATTCCACAACGGAAATGATCTCCTTTTTTTGATTTTCGTCCAAAACCCGCCCTTTCCAGAGAGCAGTTTCGTTTTCGGAGGACAAGATTTGCCAGATGTCGCATGGGTTGCTGTCCCCGTTTGTGTTTTTCTGCAACAAGTCTTCATACCCGCCGGCCCGCATCAAATCTTCAAAGGGGTATTGGTATGCATCGGCCAATTTTTTCAAGACATGGGCCGAAGGTTTGATCGGTTTGCCTGTGGCGCGGCGGATGCCAAGTTCCAGATCCCGGATGTAGGTGTGGGAAAGTCCGGTTTTTTTCGAAACATCACGCAATGTTCTTTTGCCGCGGAGTTTTTCCAGTAAAATCCCCAATTCGCTGCGCATGGTTGAATCCGTTCCTTTCTGAACAGGGAATATTCCACTTTCATTATAAGGGAAACCGGGCTTGAAGATAAAAACTGATGCCCGCTGAAACCGTGAAGAAGGGATCGGGGAGCGGGAGAGGGAAAGGGCATGATCCTGAAGTGCAGAATGAAAAAAAGGGGCTTAAAGGGCGATAAATCCCTTGCCGGACACCCAAGGTTACAAAAGTTTGGTTTTGTAACGGTATAAATCAGAAGCAAAAAACGCGAAAACCCTTGATTTATCTATGGTTTTGGCGTTTTTTCATTTACGCAGGGCATGGGAGGGGGTCTTTTGTAAACTCGGTACAACAAAACATCGCCTGAAAAAACGGCCTTCTTATTTTGGTTTTAAGGGTGGTTTATTTTCACATCCATCCAATGAGTCGAAAAAGGGGGATGAGCGCTGTATGACCCCTTGGAGTCCGTCTCATGTGTTTGTCAATGATTTCCACGAAAAAACCGGACAAATGCGTCCGGTTTTTTCAGAAAATATTATTCTTTGCTCACGGTTTCCAACGCCATGATGATCATGTCGTTAAAAGTGGTTTGCCGTTCTTCGGCGGTGGTTTCCTCTCCGGTGAAGATGTGGTCGCTGACCGTTAAAATCGAGAGGGCTTGCGCCTGGTGTTTGGCAGCCAGGGTGTAAAGGGCGGTGGTTTCCATCTCGACGGCCAGAACGCCGTGTTCTCCCAGTTTTTTCACCATATCCATGTTGTCCCGGTAGAAGACATCGGACGTCAAAATATTTCCGACGCGAACGGATAACCCTCTTTCCACCCCGGTGTCATACGCTTTTTTGAGCAATTCAAAATCGGCGCACGGGGCGAAATCAAAACCAGGGAAAGTTTGCCGGTTCATGTTGGAATCCGTGCAGGATGTCATGGCGATAATCACATCACGGACCCGGATGTCTTTTTGTATTCCGCCGCAGGTTCCGACGCGGATCAATTGCTTGACGCCGTATTCCCGGATCAGCTCATTGACATAAATGGAAATGGAAGGCACCCCCATGCCGGTTCCTTGTACCGAGACGCGGGTTCCTTTGTATGTACCGGTAAAGCCGAGCATGCCGCGAACCTCGTTGTAACAGGTGACATCTTCCAAGAACGTTTCCGCAATATATTTGGCACGAAGGGGATCGCCGGGCAAAAGGATTTTTTCGGCAATCTCTCCTTGTTTGGCTCCAATGTGAACACTCATGTTGACACCGTTTCCGTCAATTCCGGACCGGTGTTCACCTCCTTTATTCTCGATCTAAATATAACTATAACAGGAGAAAGAGGCATTTGAAAGAAAAAGGACTTGTGAATTGCATACAGATTTAATATATAAACAAGTTTGCTTTGCAAACAAAATAAAACCACAAAAGCGATCCGTGCCCCAGACGAAATCTTTTTTCAATCAAAGGATGGCATCCGGCCGGTTGATATAAAATGATAATATGGGAATGAACCTTTTTTTAGCGATGCAGTTTTTGGAGGGGTACAGATGAACGAAGTGATCAAAACGATAATGAACCATCGCTCCATTCGTCGATATGAAGACCGTCCTTTGACGGAAGAACAAATCCGGACCATTGTGGAAGCGGCCCAATCTGCTTCGACGTCCAGTTATATCCAAGCATACACGATCATTGGCGTTAAAGATCCGGCCAAAAAGAAAAAGCTGGCGGAGTTGGCGGGAAACCAACCTTATGTGGAGAAAAACGGCCATTTGCTGATTTTCTGCGCGGATTTGCACCGGCATGATTTAATCGCGGAGATGGAAGAGGCCGATTTGACCATCAGTCTGGAAAGCACCGAAAAATTCATGGTGGCCGTGGTCGATGCGGCACTGGCGGCCCAAAACGCAGCCATCGCCGCGGAGTCGATGGGCTTGGGCATTTGTTACATCGGAGGGCTTCGCAACAACCTGGAAGAGGTGACGAAGCTGCTCAACACCCCCCGGCGGGTTTTGCCGCTTTTTGGCATGACGATTGGTTATCCTTTGCACGAATCATCGAAAAAACCCCGTTTGCCCTTGGAACACGTTTATCATGAAGAAGAATATGAGCAGGATGAACAGCGCTTGAAAGAACAACTGAAAGAATACAACGAAACGGTCCAATCCTACTATATCGAGCGCACCGGAGGAAAACGGGAGGACACTTGGACGGGACAAATGGCGCAAATGCTCTCCCACCCGCGAAGAATGTACATGAAAGAATTTGTGGAGAAAAAAGGCTTTAACAAACAATAACGGTGAAGACCAAAATGGCTTGAGTGCATGGAGGGTGCTCAAGTCATTTTGGTTTCATCGCTGAACAACAACCGGGCCATGTAATATTCATCCGCATACCGGTCCTGGATAAACAAGGATTTTTTTCGCATCCCCTCGATTTGGAACCCCATTTTTTTATAAAAGTAGACGGCTTTCAGATTGGGACGCAGGATGGAGATTTCCAACCGCTTAATATCTTGTTCCCGGGCCCACTGAATGGCTTTTTCCAGCAACCGGGTGCCCACCCGTTGGTTTTGGTACTTTTTCAAAACCCCTGTCTCCGGACGCGCGGTATGCCGGTTGTGCGGATCATCTCCACGCCGGATGGCAACATGGCCCGTCAACTTTCCGTCCGTTTCCGCTACGAAAACGTGCCGGTTGCCGTCGCTGATCTTGCCCGGGTCCGCATCGCCGCAAGGAAACAAAAGGTACGGACTTTCCTCATTCAATTGGTTCAACAGCCGAAGGTAAGCCTCATGATCCTCCGGGCAAATTTCGCGTATCTGCAAGCGCCTCCCCCCCTCTTAAGCACAGATCCTTGTCTCCCAACCATCATATGATCGTCTTACCCAGTTAATTCGAGTCTGTGGTGAAACCTATTTCCATTTTGAGTTGGTGACTGGTTGGACGATGATCCTTTGTGGCCGGCAGGGGAGCTGTTGCAGGAAAACCAGCCGGAATTGAGTTAATAACGGTTTGAAATTTTTCAGGTGGGTTAAGGCTGATTATCAGGTGGAGGTTTATTCCGATTGTGTCAATGCAGCAATGCATGCTTCCCGTATTTCCCACACTTTTCTCCAGTCCTTAATGGGTACACTCGGGGATGTCACCCAGTGTTTCAAATAATCTTGATGAAACCGGTTTTTTCCTCCCCGATTCCTTCGGGTGTAATCTCTTTTTCAACCAAAAATGATAGGGGGGTCCCATTTGTTTGACCGGTCAGACGCGTGAAATCCAAATACTGTCCCTCAAACCGCAAATAACAATTTGCTTCCGGGAGCTCCTTAAGGCCGTAACGTTCCAACACCTTGCCGACACCGGGGGTGTTGTCCTCATTCATCAAATAAATGCCGATCATCAACCGGACGGGCATGTTGTTTTCCTCCGCCAAGATGGCCAACAGCGCGTGCTTCATACTACAGGTCCCTTTCCCCTCGCGCAAGACCGATCGCGCATCTGCCCGGTTGGCATTTCGCCCGTAAGGCAACGCCTGCAAATAACAGGCGGCTTTTTGGAACGTTTGAACACCCAAAGACTGAAACGCTTGGGACATTTCTCCTGCCGGTTGCAGACAAAAATCCAAACGTTGTTTAGCTATTCATTTCCTCACCCTCACAAATAAGATCCATTTGATTTAATCATACTTTTTCGATATTCATTCTAAAAAGTTCCTTGAATAAAAATATTCTCGTTAACCTGATAGGGATAAATTGGAACGAAGTGATCTAAATCATCGCTTGATCCGGAAATGCGAGGATTGTCCGTTTTCCGTTTGTTGATTTTCTGTGCAGGGGCATTGTCATGAATTGATCAGGGAGATGAGAGGGGGAAGAGATTTGACCGCCAGTCTGGAAAGCACCGGGGAATTTTTGGCAACCGTAGCAAAGAATCCTGAACGTGGTTTTGAATTTAACATACCGTCCGATCTTTAGTCTCTGAGATGGGTCAGTTTCTCTTAAGGTGCAACAATGAGTAAAGCAAATGGACATTAAAAAAGGAGCCGTTTGCGGCTCTTTTTTAGTTAAGAGGTTCCACAATGGATGCAATTAAACAGATTCGTTCGTTCCCGTTCCTAAAAGGGGACGTGGGTTTCAATTCCACAATGGATACAATCAAACCCCTTGCGTAAACACCAGTTATATCAAGCACTTTAAGTGTATCAAAAATCAAGATTTGCAGCAAACCACCGGTTGTGTCCGGCAAAGTTTCATGCGGAGGGCGATTGATGTTTAAAGAAGCTGCCAGACGAACGGACAGCTTCTTTAAAATCAAAGGTTTGATATGTTCTGCTGTCTCAGCCGGATAAAAACTTTCCGCCACACCACCCATGAAGCAGCTCCCAGGATCACTGAGGTGAGAATGCTTCCTTCGATCCCGAAAGGGCCGCCGTGGAACCATTCGGGGCCGTGTGTCGTCGCGTGAAGAAGCGGGAAGGACAGGCTTTGTCCGCTCACAGCCAATCCGAAAACCGAGCCTTGTGCCCAGTTCCAAACAGAGTGAATGGCGCAAATTCCCCACAGGCTTCCTTCGTTTAAAACGTGACCGACGGCGAACAAGCCGAACAGACTGATGTTCAAGAAAGAAATCACGTTGATCCCGTCATTTAACAAATGCATGGCGGCAAAGAACAGAAAGGAGGTGCCCACCGCAATCCAGAATGGTGCGCGCATGGCCATGACAGGGAACAACCAACCGCGGACCACGATTTCTTCCGTTGCGCCCTGGATGATGAAGGTGATCATGGAAAGCAGTAAAATGAGAAGCGCGGGGAGATGGATTTTCGTGATCTCAAAGGTCAGAGAGCCGGTGATCCAAAGGAGGAACACAGGGGCGGAAATGAGCAAAAAACCCCACATCCACCCGGTTATGTACTTTTTAAAAGCCCTCTCTTTCGTAAAGCCGATGCTGGAGACCGGCCGTTTCTCCACCAACCGGACCCAGGCGAAAGTGAACAGTGCGGTTCCGCTGAAGGAAACGATCAGTTCCAAATGAAACCAAACACTTTGCATCAGCGGGGAAACAGGGGGCGGAAACAAAATGAGAAAGAAGATCCCGAGCCCACCGAAAAAAAGGAAAGAAAAGGCGATGACCGGGGCCAAAACCGGATGAATTTTTCTTTCGCCGGTTGCGGCCAGTTTTAACAGGGTAAACGTTTGGAAGTTCATAATCGGTCCTTTCGAAAAGTAAAGTTTTCAATATAATCTATCATATATGAAAACGACAACAAAAACCATCGGTGATCCTTTTTCTGTCTAATCGGTCAAAAAAAGTGTATACTAGTAGGGGATAGAAGAGAAGATTTTTTCTGACAACTGGGGGACTATCAGTGTTTAAAAAACAAAAGACGAGTTTGTATTCCAAAACGTTGATGGATATTACATCCTTGATCGTGGAGGCGGCTGAGCTGTTTCGCGAAAATGTGGAAAACCTTGAACAACGGGAGCAATATGGAGAGAGAATCAAACGCCTCGAGTCCAAAGGGGATGAATTTGTCCAGCTTTTGATTTCCCAATTGAACAAAGAATACTTCCCGCCGATGGACCGGGAAGATATTTTCCAATTGGTGGCCAAATTGGATGACATTTTGGATGGCATTGAGGCTTGTGCCGAACGTTCGTTGTATATCGAGAAGACGACACCGCAGCTGATCCGGTTTGCGGATATTTTGGTGCAAACGGCCAAAATTTTGCAGGAAGCATTCACCTCATTAAACGACCGCCGGTTCGAAGCGCTTCATAAGGCGACCATTGAAGTCAATTCCTTGGAAAGTGAAGCGGATCAATTGTTGCGGGACAGTCTGAGCGAATTGTTTTTTGATCCGAAAGATGTGGTCTTGCTGATCAAAATGAAGGATATCTATGAGCGGCTGGAAAAAACAACCGATGACGCCGAAGACATTGCGGATGTTTTTGAAAGCATGATCATTAAATACGCATAAGGAACGGATAAAAAAACACCGGCTTTACGGCCGGTGTTTTTTATATAAACAGGCGGACGATTTGGGTGATGGTGAAGGTGACGGCAACCGCGATGGCGGTGGGAATGAGTGCGGCCAGGAGAGACCATTTGACGCTTTTGGTTTCTTTATAAATGGTGAACAAAGTGGTCCCGCACGGATAATGAAGCAGGGAAAAAAGCATCATATTGAGTGCCGTCAACCATGTCCATCCGTGGTCGAGCAGGATTTGTTTCAGATCGGCCAACTGATCAACTTCCACCATGGAGCCGGTTGCCAAATAACCCATGAGCAGGATGGGAAGAACCACTTCATTTGCCGGCAATCCGAGGATAAAGGCGAGCAAAATGAAACCATCCAGTCCCAGCGCATGTGCAAACGGGTCCAAAAAGCGGGCGGCATGTTCCAGAATGCTGGCCGAACCCATATCGATATTGGCCAGGATCCAGGTGATCAAGCTGGCCGGTGCGGCGATGATGACGGCACGTTTTAACACAAACAAGGATTTATCCATGGTGGCCCGGTAAATGGTGTTCCAAAATTTCGGCCGCCTGAACGGCGGGAGTTCCAACGTGTAATGTGTGGGAACCCCGCGAAGTGCGGTTTTGGACAAGGCCCATGACACAAATAGCGTGACGACGATGCCGAACAATACCAGTCCCATCACCACGGCGGCGGTGACCATGGTGCCGATGCCGGAGCTGAAACCGGCCGCCATGAACAGTGATGCCAAAAGGATCAGAAGGGGCCACCGGCCATTGCAGGGAACAAAATTGTTGGTCAAAATGGCCAGCAAACGTTCCCTCGGGGATTCAATGATCCGGGTGGAAACGATGGCCGCTGCATTGCATCCAAACCCCATGGCCATGGTGAGGGCTTGCTTGCCGTGGCCGCCGGATTTTTGGAAGACCCGGTCCATATTGAAAGCTACTCTGGGCAGAAATCCGAAGTTCTCCAACAGTGCAAACACAGGAAAGAAAATGGCCATCGGCGGCAACATGACGCTCACCACCCAAGTGGTTCCCCGATAAAGCCCGAACACCAAAAGATCATGAAGCCAAACGGGGGAACCCAAAGCCTGAAGGACTAGGGAAAGAACCGGTTCCCCGGCGCCGAACAGACGGGCCAGGGCCTGGGAGGGAAGATTGGCTCCCCAGATGGTCATATAAATAATCAAGCCCAGGATGGCCAGCATGATCGGAAATCCCCAGGTCCGGGAAGTCAAAATCCGGTCCAGCCTGGCGTGGGAGGGGGGGATCCGGTGTGACCGGGTGTAGCGAACGCTTTCCTCGCACAGTTGATGTGAGTTTTGATAAATCCGGCTGACAATCTCGTCGCGGATATTTTCGCTTCGTAAGGATTTGCTTTGTTCCATCAAATGATCCAATTCGCCCAGAGGAAATGCGGATGAATTTGCCATGATCCTTTCCTCCTTCTGTTTAGCCGTGAGCACGGGTGACGCGGGCAGGTGGCTGCTTTCGGGCAAATTTTTGCTTTAACACCCGAAGCAAAGACTCATCGCCCTCCAACAAGCGCAAAGCGAGCCAGCGGGCGGGGAGGGAGTCGCCGAATATTTCTTTGATTTTCGGTTCGATGCGTTGGATATGGTTTTCAATTTTCTCGCTGTACTCAATCCGGTAAGGCCGGGTGATGATTTGTCCGCTTACCATCTTGTGCAAGGTGTCAAGCAACCGGGTGATGCCTTCACCGTTGCGGGCGGACATTTTGACCACCGGAATGCCCAGTTTGGACGCGATTTTTTGATCATCGATCACGATGCCGTGCTTGGAAGCCTCGTCGATCAGGTTGATGCACAAAATGACCCGTTCGGTCATCTCTAAAACTTGCAATGCCAAGTTCATGTTCCGCTCCAATGAAGTGGCGTCCACGACGACTATGGTCACATCCGGTTGTTCGAAAATGATATAATCGCGGGCCACTTCTTCATCGGCGGAGTTTGAGAACAGGGAATATGTTCCGGGCAAATCGATCAAGCGATAATCGTTGCCTTTATAGTGAAAGGTTCCTTCAGCAAGTGACACGGTTTTTCCCGGCCAATTTCCGGTATGTTGGTTGAGTCCGGTCAGGGCATTAAAAAGAGTGCTTTTTCCTGTGTTTGGATTTCCGGCCAGTGCAATCCGGTATTCACTCATTGGTTTCATCCCCCAATTTTTCACCCCATATTTTTTGGCTCTCTTCTTTTCGGAGTGCGATGGTGGATTGGCTCACCCGATAGGCGACCGGATCGCCCAAAGGGCTTTGATACAGCACTTCGACCAACGCCCCCGGAATGAAGCCGAGATCCAGAAGTCTGCGCCGGAGGACGCCTTCCACACGGATTTCCCGAATGCGGAAACGATCCCCCGGCTTTGTATCAAAAAGAGTATGATGATTCATTTTTTCACACCCGCTCTTTTTTCTATTGAGACAAATTTGTTGGCTTAGGGCAAAATTTAATTTAAAGAAAATCAATTATACTATATAAAGTATATATAATCACATATATAAATTCAATATGGTTTCAAAGGATATGTATCGTCTTCCACGCCGTTTGTCAGGGGTTTTGCGTTTGGTCGGATTCGAGTGATACCATTTTATGTGGTATGATGACAATGTGTGTCACATCCCTTTCACTTTTGTGAAGATTATCCATAAGGGATTTCATGGTAAGATAAAATACGGAAACAGGCTCTTGTACAGAATGGAGGGATTTGGTGTCTGCGTCGCAAATTTTATTCCAAATCTTTTCGTATCCCAGCAATTGGAACTATCAATTGAATCTGCTTTTCATCCTGATTGCGGTGGTTTATTTGTTGATCACCGGTCCCTTGCGGCATCGGTTCAAAGATGCGACTGCGGTGAAAGGATCCAAGAAAGCGGTGTTTTTGACCGGCTTGATTGTTTATTATTTTGCCGTGGGAAGCCCGCTGGCCCTTTTGACGCATGAGTTGTTCACCATGCATATGCTGCAAATGGCTTTGATGTTTTTTGTGGTTTCGCCTCTTTTGCTGATCGGGATTCCGGTTTATTTATATCGTGCCGTTTTCCGCATCAAGCTGTTGAAAGCGGTGTTTTCGTTTTTGTCCCGTCCGTTGTTGACGGTGTTCCTTTTTAACGGTTTGTTGTCGTTGTACCATGTGCCAGCCGTTTTTGATGCGATCATGAACAGCGAGGCGTTACACGTGATCTCGCACACGCTCCTGATGGTTGCGTCCCTTTTCATGTGGTGGTCGATTGTATCGCCGGTGCCGGAAATGGATACATTAAGAGACAGGCATTTAATAAAAATTGCGTTGATTCTCGGGGGGACGGTCTTGATCACTCCGGCTTGTGCACTGATCATTTTCACGGATACGGTTTTATTTGAAAGATTCCAAGAGACCTCCCAAATGGTGCCGCTGTTTGCTCCGCTGATCGACCAGCAATTGGGCGGGGTCATCATGAAAATCATCCAGGAGATTTCCTTTATGGCGGCCATCGGTGCCGTTTTGGCCCGCTGGTTTAAAAGCGAGCGGAAAAAAGACCAGGAGGATTTGATGCAAATTGAAAAGGAGCGGCAACTCAGACTTTCCAAAAATCAGGTGTGAAGGTGTGAAACATGAAGAAGATGTGGATTGCGGGTTTGATCGCGGGAAGCGCCGTCTTGCTGGCCGCCTGCGGATCAAACGGGAATGAACCCAATCAAAGCGGACAAGTGACGGAAGGGCCGGAGAAAGTGTATATGCAGCACTGCGCGAATTGTCACGGTGAACAATTGCAAGGAGGGTACGGCCCGGCACTCAAAGAAGCGGGAAAAAAATATTCCGAAGCCGAAATCTTGACCATTATTCAAAAGGGAAAAGGAAACATGCCTTCGCAAGGCTTTATCAATGAAGAAGACCAAAAACAGCTGGCCAAGTGGCTGTCGGAGCAATAGGGACAACTTGTCTTTCATCAACCTGTCAGGGGTTGATGTTTTTTTATGCGCAGACGGGAAACCGATGAATATAATGGTACGGAATTCCATGAAAGAGAAAAGGTCGATCGCGATGGAAGAAAAAAAGAATTCCTTGTTGATCCGGTTTCCCTCTTCGATTCCTTCCGCATACATGGCGCAATTTCCGGCCAGACAAGGCATTCCGGTGGCCGACAGTCAGGAAGCAAGGTCCTTGATCAGCCGGGAGCCGGAGCAGACGAAGGTGGAATTGGTGAATCCCCCGGCGGCGGTGTTAAAGCAGTTGCTGGAGGAAGGCCGGAATCCGAAAAACATCGTTTTGTATTATGATCATTTGCCCCAAGCGGAAGAGGGAACATTTCTCCGTTCTTTCCGCGTCCGGGTTCCGTCGCTTTGTTTTTATTATTTTTTCCGGCAACGGGAAGTGGACGTGGAGCTGGTTCATCCGCTGCCGGTTGAACCGTTAAAAGGCTCCGGGGCCGGGGAAGAGGCCCCAAAAGACTTGAGGCGGAAAAACAAAGTTTGCTTGTGGATCGATGACCGGTTGGTGGCCCCGCGTTATCGCAAAGGATTGGCACTGATGGTTTTGAAAGTGCTCAAGCAGTCGGATGATCTTGAAGTGATTTGGGCCGGGCAGCAAAGGGAGGACCTTGATCAACGGATCCGGGTGGTTCCTCCGGAAGAAGCAGACCGGAAACATCTTTGGCTGGCGGGGGATATCGTGGTGACATTGAGCCCGGTGTCCCAGTCGATGGCCCCGCTTCATGTCCGGTGTTTGGTGAATCAAAAGGCGGTGATCACGGATGACCGGGGGGATCACGGGGAGTGGGTGAATCATGCATTGACCGGCTTCTTATTGAGCCAAAAAGGAATGTTTCCGGAGTTGCGCAGGTATTTGTTGAGGCTGTTGCATCACCGGGATTTGCTGATCCGCTTTCAGCAAAACGGACCTCTCATGGTTGAAAAGGTGCTGAAGAAAGGATGAAACCTGAAGTCAGCTTGATCATTCCCCACCAAAACGATTGGAAATGCATGCGGGTTTGTCTGGAAGGGATTTTGGCGTATACGCACGGAGAATATGAAGTGATCATCGTGGATCATGCCCCGGGGAAGATCCCGGAAACATTCCTGCAACGCTCCCGGTTAACGGTCATTCGGCATCCACCCGGTTTGGGGCGGGCCGCTTCACTCAACTTGGGAATGAAGAGGGCGAGGGGAGAGTATATTCTCTGGCTGAGCCCTTATGCCGTTCCTTCACACCGCTGGTTGGCACAGTTGCTTGCTGTTTTCAAAGCACGGGATCGGGCGGGGATGGCCGGACCGGTCACCAACCGCGGAAATGCCAAGCAAAAATTAAGCATTCCCTTTAAAACCATCTCCAAAATTCACCGGTTTTCCAACCAATTTAACCACAGCAATCCCGCAAGGTGGAAAGAGACCGAAGTGTTGTCGGGATTTTGTGTGTTGTTTCCGCGAAGGCTGGTGGATGAAATCGGATGGCTGGATGAACGGTTTGGAGACGGCATCCATGCGGAGATGGATTATTGCCGGCGAGTGCGAATGGCAGGGTATTCTTTGATCATCGCTGCCGATACGTATGTTCACCAACTGGCCAAAAAACCGTTGAGCAAAGAAGAAGTGCGGGATCAAATCAAAATCCGCAAACAAAACCAGAAATATTTTGAGTACAAGTGGTTTTATTTACAAGATCACAATGGAGGCCAATCAACACTTCATCCGTAAAATACAAACCTTGGCTGGTTTGTATTTTTTTTATCGGGTTATATAAATACAGGGCTGGCAATCAGCCGGAAAATGGCTGCTGGACAGGCAGTGTCGGGAAAGGGGGATCGGGGGATGCTTGGTGTTTTCATGGTCGTGATCGTGTTATTGGGCGGAATTCTTTATCTTTTCCTGAGTCCGAAGGTTCCGTCCATCAGTCCGGATGATTTGAAGAAGGTCATGGAAAATAACCAAAACATATTAATCATTGATGTCCGCGAAAAACGGGAATATGAGTCCGGACACATCCCCGGAGCAGTCCATGTTCCGTTGCGCCAGCTGGAACGTCTCAAAAAAGAGGCAGATCAACAAGAAAACGGCGGGGGAGTGTATATCTACTGCCGCAGCGGTTCCCGCAGTGCGATTGCCGTGCGTGAATTACGGAAGCTCGGGTGCCGGAATGTGTACCTGCTGCGGGGCGGGCTCATGAATTGGAATGGCCCGGTGCAAAAAGTGGAGGAAAAAACAGAGGAATGAAGAGGCTCACATGACAAAAGAGAGATCCGATTGAAAAAGTCATTGCACCCCGTCCATTTACCAATGCTCCTTGCCATTAAAGCACAGTTCCCGGCTGAGGAAGGAAGTGCGGCTGGCTTTCCGGGTACTTTTTGGTTCCGGCAGGCCCGACTTTTTGATATCGGCATGATGATTTGATGTGGATGTGCGAAGGAATGCATTTCAGTTATTTAAAACTTGTTTGTATTACAAACCACCGGTTGAAACCGAATATTTTAATAGAAACATGACCGGCCGCTTTGAGCGATTTTAAAATGATGGGTTTGAAATTAAAAAACCTCTGGTTGTGAAAACCAGAGGTTGATTTTCTAAAGAATCGTTTACCACCAGGAGCTGCATTGATACGTACCACCACCGGAGATACAAACGCGGAAGCGGCGGTTCGGATCGCTGGATGCCGGATATGCCCAAGTGGAAATGGTGGATGTTCCGGAGGTGATATAATCATACGTGCCAATGGTTTGTCCGCCATCAAAGCTGACATCAAAGAAAAGGGTATAGCCGGAGCTGGAAGTCGTGAGCCTTCCCCAACCATATTGTTGTCCGTTGTAGTAGCCCACTCTTAATTCCGCATTACTGATAGTGCGGACGGTTGACCGGTTTGTGGTGCAATCAGCGTCCGTAAGCCAGGCATTGTAGATTTCACAAGCTTGCGTTCCAACGTCTGCCGCATGCGATACTGCCGGCACTCCCAAAAAGCCCATCACCGCCACCATGGCAATCGCAAACAGTCGTTTCAATCCAAACGCCTCCCGTTGAATCATGCTGGAAATTCAAAACAAACTTATAATTATAATCTTTATCGAATGGATTGTATAGAATAATTTTCAAATTTCTGAAAAAACGTCAGGAAAGGTTGTATCAGCCGCGGTATTAAAAGAGCGTCTGTTTACTTCAACGCGGTCGGATTTTCCGGACCATGTCATTGAACCGGAAGCGAAATCGATTATACTATACAAAGATGTAAAGATTTTCTAAGGAGGATATGATCATGAATCATTTAATGACCGGCAAGAATGTTGTCATCATGGGGGTGGCGAACCAAAGGAGTTTGGCGTGGGGGGTGACCAAATCCCTGCAAGCCGCGGGGGCCAATTTGATCTTTACATACCGGAAAGAACGTTCTTATCAAAAGCTGACTTCTCTGTTGTCAGAGGCTGGAATCGATCCTTTGCTCATTGTTCCGTGTGATGTTTCCGACGATGCCAGTATTGAAAACGCCTTTTCCGAGATCAAACAAAAAGTCGGGACAATCCACGGCTTGGTTCACTCGATTGCATTTGCCGACAAGGATGAGTTGTGCGGGGAGTATGTGGAAACTTCCCGTGACGGGTACCTGATGGCGCAAGAGATGAGCGCATATTCACTGGTTGCAGTGGCCCGGGAAGCAAAAAAACTCATGCGTGACGGTGGGAGCATTGTGACGCAGTCCTATCTCGGGGCCGAGCGGGTCGTGAAAAACTATAACGTGATGGGCGTAGCCAAAGCGGCATTGGAAGCCAGCGTAAGGTATTTGGCAGAGGATCTGGGGAAATATAACATCCGGGTGAATGCCGTTTCCTCCGGGCCGATCCGGACCCTTTCCGCAAAAGGCGTTTCCGGTTTCAACGACCTGATGGGAATCATTGCCGAAAAAGCGCCGCTGAGAAGAAACGTGGATCAAAGCGAAGTCGGGGACGCCACATTATTTTTCTTAAGCCCCTTGTCCAGAGGGATTACCGGGGAAGTGCTCCATGTCGATGCGGGTTATCATATCATCGGGGTGTAAACAACTCTACGGTTCATAAGCAATCGTTTCATATCAATTAAAACCAGTTTGCGATGCAAACAATATAAAAATACCCAAATCACTCAAAGTGGAGACCAAGGGACCGGAATCGCTCACGGGAAAACCTTATCTCCAACCATGTTGATATGAAAATAAAGCAATGAACAGGTTTTTTATCACAATTTCTTCTAATCTTTTATAAGGAGAAAACCAACAAACCGGCTGTCCATCGGCACAGGGAAGCCGGTTTGTTTTTTGGAAAAAAGATTAACCGGCAGAGACTCCTCCGTCGACGATCAGGATATGTCCAGTTACATAGCCGGCTTCGTCGGAGCACAACCAAGTTACGGATCGGGCGATGTCATCCGGGTCACCGATCCGGTGGAGGGGGATTTTGGATTCATATTGGCTTGGGGTGAATCCTGTTTGCTTGAAGACCTGTTCCAGCATCGGGGTGCGAATGGCCCCCGGGCAGATGGCGTTGATCCGGATGTTGGATTGGGCATATTCCAAGGCGGCAGATTTGGTTAAACTGATCACTCCGCTTTTGCTTGCCGAATAAACGGATGCGTTTGGATGGCCATCCAAGCCGTTAATGGAAGAGATGTTTACAATGGTGCCGGATCCTTGTTTTAACATCTGGCAAATCTGATGTTTCATACAAAGCCAGATCCCCTTCAGGTTAATTGCCATGGTGAGATCAAAATCTTCTTCCGTGATGTCGGCCAGAGGGGCCAATTTCCCCCCGGTGCCCGCCGCATTGCATGCGAAATCCAAGCGTCCGAAGCGGTCCATGGTTGTTTGGATCATTTTCCGGACTTGCTTGTCTTGCGAAACGTCGGCTTGAACCGCAAGGGATTCTCCGCCCAAACCCCTGATCATTTCTTGTGTTTCCTCAATGTTCTCTTTCGTGCGCCCGACGACCACGACTTTTGCGCCTTTTTTGGCAAAAGCCAGGGAAGTTGCTCTTCCGATTCCGGAACCCCCGCCGGTCACCATGGCCACTTTTCCGGCAAATGGCTTCATCTGTTCATCCCCTTTGCTTTTTTTGTCCGGTGTGAATCATAAATTTGCAAATAAAACAAATGATTAGCAATCATAAAAATCGTTATACTGATTGTATCTTATCATGTATGAAAAAACCTGAATGAAAAAAGTACCCTTTTTGGATCCAGGAAAAAGAGCGAAACTGCCTCGTATTTATCTCACGGGAAAGAGAGGGAACGGATTTGGTGAAAGACGATTGGCATAATCCGGAGTTTGCGCTTCACTGGGATCAAACCGCTTTGGCAGGAAACCCGACCCGGAAGGAACAGAAGGACCTGCTCATTTTTCTGCTTGAGCAAAAACTTTTTTCAAACGCAACCCTTCTGGATCTGGGGATCGGTTCGGGGCAGATCGAGGAGAAATTGTTGGCCCGAAGGGCGGATATCACGGTTATCGGAGTCGATGCTTCCAAAGCGATGCTGGACTTGGCCCGGACATGGTTGGATCCGGCGCGTTGCCAATTGATTCAGCATGATATCGGCGACACCGATACACTTGCCGTTCCAATGGTGCAAGCAGTCATAATCGTTCAGACGCTTCACCACCCGCCGCATGACAAACAAAAGGCAGTGTACCGCTTCGTCCATCAACATCTTGAGCCAGGGGGCCTGTTCCTGATCATGGACCGCATCCAATTGCCGGATGAGGCTTTACATCCCGTCTGCGCGGACATGTGGGACTGGCTTGAACGGAAAACGGATCATTCCGACGGAACAACGGGGGAGGAATTTCTTAATAAATTCCAACACAAACATGATCACCCGGCAGGATTGGAAGAGCATCTTCATTGGCTGCGGGAGTCCGGATTCACCACCACATGTTTGCATTTAGCTTTAAATCGCGCCTTGTGGGTCGGGGTGAAAGTGTGAGAAAAGCATTGGAGAAGGAAGAACGAAGTACCGCATGGATTGCAGAGAAGGCATCACAGACGAACACGATGGACGAATCGATTGCCGTCGGACAGAATATCATGAATAAATTATTTGATTAAATTCAAACAAGTTTGTATTGCAAACAAACAAAACGCTTTTTTCTTTCTGCAGATTGGGTACTCATGCAACTATCGAGCCGGACGTCATCTGGAACAAGATCTGGATGTTGTTTTATTTCACAGAACGTCTGCCGGCATTGAACTGACGGAAGCCGGGGAACGTTTTTATAATCGGATTGTGCCCGTACTTGATGAGCTGAATGCGGTTCGTCAAGAGTTAAGACGATTTTGTCAAACCACGCCTGTGGCCATTGGGAGTCTGCCCAGTCTCGCGATCTATTATTTGCCGCCGAGGATCAGGGGAAACCGGTTTTCAGGCCGGTCCATGACCTTGATGATTCAAAACACCTTTTGGGAGCTGATACAATCCTTGCAGGAAGGAAGGCTGGATGCAGTCTTTGTGGATACATCCTATGTGGGGGATTCTTTGTGGAGTTGCGAATTGTTTATGGAGTCTTATTATGCGGTGTTTCCTTTGCATCATCGTTTCCGTGAGCGAAAAACGGTGCATCTTTCGGAACTTTGCGATGAACCCCTCATCGTTCATCAAGCCCCTTGTGATACAAGGAAGCATATTATCGAACAAATGGAATTGCTGGGTCGCAAGCCAAACATTATCAGTGAAGTGGCCTTTGGCGACTTTATCCTTGGAGCAGTAGCGGCAGGAATGGGAATCACGATTATTCCCGAATTGATGGCGAAAAATATTGGCCATCTCCAGCTGTTTGCTCTGCCTGTAACGGATTTCGGCAGGGAAAGGTCCATTTCGATCGCTGCCCGTCATCGTAAACTAGGAAGGCAATTATATCAATTGATATCGACTGCAAAGTGACACCGGACTGCGGGTGGGAATCTCAACATGATCAACAGGACCCATGTGAATGGGTGCTTACTTCTGGGATATGAACATTAACAAAAGAAACATGTGTGGGTTACAACAAGAAAATCAACATATATACCTCGATGATCCGAAAAGCGCTGCGGGGAAAGTGTGACTTATCATGAAGCGAAAAACGTTATCCAGAAATATATCCGCCAGTAAACTCCAATATTATATGTGGAAAGAGTTTTTAAGGTGGTGGGAGGAGAGGGGCGCCCATGGATTCTGGATGAGGGAGTAGAAGCGATGATTGAAAAAGTATCACGGACCGGAGTGTGCGAAATCGTGTTGTCAGGATTGATGAGATAGAGCTTTTTGGAAAGATAATGGCCAAGGGCCAATTCCAAAGGATGTTTGATCGTGTTCAACAATGGATTTTGTTTGAATAAGAAAAGGCCCGTGTGGGCCTTTTTTATTTATTCTCCTTTTTCTACATGCTCCAAAGTCTTTCAAATCTTCGCGAACCCACGACCCGCCATAAGCCCCAAGCCATGGTATTGTTGGGCTATCTGTATGGCCGCTTTGGGACTTATCTCGAACTTTCCCCTTTGTTTATTTTCTGCCATTTTTCCAGTTCCATATTGGGGAATTCATCTGCAGTATCGATTTGAAGCGGAGAAATTAGTTCTAAAAGGTTTCCATCAGGATCTTTAAAATAGATAGCTGCATGTGCGTGAGGAACGTTTGACAATACAAGAGGTTGTCTGTCGGGTGAAAATCCAAAGAAAGGACTCACTTCAACCCCAATCGACTGTAACCATTCTTTTGCTTTTTTAATATCCTCTACATAAAAGGCAATATGACGTAAAGAAACATGATAAGGCGTATGAACTTGTTCACATTGCCATAACCCTAACCAACTCTTGCCTTTTTGAATCCAAAAAAAAGCTAAATTTTCACTCCGGTGAGCCAATTCAAGACCTAAGTTTTCATAAAACTCAATTGAACGATCTAAATCACTGACAGGCAAATGGGCTTCATATAATCCTTGAATCATTTTGTCCCCTCCCTCAATATCCGGCATAGCCGAAGGTAATAAAAATCAGAAAAATGAGGTTACTCAATCGATAACATATTTACACACCCAGTCTTATACCCCTTTAATTATATTTTTTAAACATATTTGTTTATTAAGTGTGAAAAAGAAAAGAGAGCAACGCCATCTCTCACCCAAACATTCAAACACTCCCCGGGGAATGCCACATTCACGATCCACGTGACCATGAAGTCATCACCAGATCCTCGTTAATGAACGTCCTTAGAAGGAACAAAAAAAGCTGCCTTATTCAGGCGGAGGGGGATTTACATGATATGTTTCAGCCCATTCATGATGATCTTCAAAAAACTCCCGTACTCTTTTTTTAAACAATTCAACCACTTTATCTCTTTCATAACGAGGCTTAGGCACACCTCGCCCACTAAAAGGATCATACCAAAAATGTTCACCTAAACCCATATTTACTGACCGGTCATAGTCATCCTCCAAAAATGACTGATCATGAATACCGACTTTTCGAATAAATAATTGCTTTGCCTCTGGTGAGCTATTCGCTTCTACAATAAAGCATTGATTATGTATTGTGTCTTGATTAACTTGTTCCCCTTCTATAACCAGATAAGAAGCCATCAAAGTTTTAAACAGGATACCCTCAGTGATTAGATATCACTAAGGTGGATGACGCATATTTGAAGTATGTTGAACGATTCATTATCGAAAACGAATTGTATGATTAGCCTTCCGTAATGGAGAGATTTTTTCTTTTATAGTCGAATAAGGTGAGTGGGGGGATGAAAAAAGATGAAGAGATAAAAAAAGAAGAGATATGGTTTGGTCGCCTAGGGACCGCATATGAGCAAGCAGAAGCTAAGATCGAAAATATCACGGCCCGGAATGTGCAGGTGTCGTTTAACCAAGTTGTCCAGGTGAAAGGAATACGACTGCTTGGTGAAGTGTTGTCAAAAGGGAAATTCCGTCAGATGTTTGATCATGTTCAACAATTGAATTTGTTCAAATGAAAAAAGGCCCATCACAGGCCTTTTCTTATTTGTACAGAGGATAACCGGTTATGCAAATGTCTTCACCGAAACGCTCAACAGTCACATTTTCAAGTTCTACCGCCAAAGCCATTCGTTCAAATCCTTTTCCTGAAATAGGAGTAATACTCTCTTTCCCACCGAGCAATTTGGGAGCAATGAAGGATACCACTTTCCCAACAAGTTTGGCTTCAACCATTGACCAGTTGAGTCCACCGCCCCCCTCAAGTAAAACTGATAAAATTCCGTTTTCAGCTAAGTATTTCATGGCTTTTACCAAATCAACTTGCGGGCCGCTACCGGTACGTATAACTTTTACTCCACGATCCACAAGTTGTTTTTCTTTCTCTTCATCTGCGGCATCAGTACAAAATACCCAGGTTGGCGCTTCTTCTGTGGTCGTCACTAGTGGAGTATCCAGGGGAATACGTAAATGGCTGTCAGCAACAATACGGGTTGGATTTTTGCCTCCACCTTCGGGTAAACGCGTTGTCAGTCTCGGGCGGTCTTTTAAAACAGTTCCGATCCCGACCATGATTCCGTCATTCCAATGACGCATGTAATGAACGTCTTTTCTCGAAAGTTCATTGGTTACCCATTTACTGTCGCCGTCAGCAGTGGCGATTTTCCCATCTAAAGTCATCGCCGTTTTGAGTGTTACCAAAGGAAAACCGGTTTTTTTGTAATATTCCAAGGCTTCCTGTTTGGTTTGTTCATGTCTCATATTTAGACCCCCAATATCTACAAAGTAAATTTATATACAAACTTATAAAGATCCGTCCGACTAGTGAGTTGGCAGTATTCAACGAGCTTGCTGGAAGCATCAAATGTTTTCCGGGTGATTCTCGCAACAGGAACGCCTTCAGGCATTTCTAAAAGTTCACGTTCTTTTTCTGAAGGGTAATCAATGACAATTGTTTCTTCACAGGAAATCGGCTTTCTTCCAAAGGATTCCAGAGTTTTATATAAACTCAAGGTGGGATTCTGCTTTACTTCTTTCAGAATGCTTGCTAATTCCTCAAGCGGAAAGGAGTGGGGGATATACGATTTTGAGATCGAGACAGGGGTCCCGTCTCGTAGTTGCAAAACGTGGTATAACAGCACGGGTGGTTGCAACTCCCCACTCAATTCTTCCGGCATTGCATCTAATTGCCGGAGATCAATGTATTTTTTTGTTGCTTTGCTGTGATCTCTTCCAAATCCTCTGCGTGACGACTCAAACCGACCAAGAAGCGAGTCGGTGGATACCCCAAAGAATTCAGCGATTTTTTTAATGTTCTCAATGCTTGGTTCATAAATTCCCTTTTCCCATTTCGATACTGTGGTGTTATCAATACCAAGGTGACTCGCTAATTCTGCTTGGGTCACTTTTTTTCTTTTTCTAAGCTCCTTGAGCCTGTTCGCAAAAGCCATGCATTTCCCTCCTTCCTGTTTCCATCTCCGAGTACATCTTAATATAAAGTTGATCAAATAGCAATTTAAATTATTGACATTTGAGTAAGTATCGAATATTCTTAAATCAAGAACTTGAGCAAACATCAATTTATTGAGTCGTGACCTTCGTAAAAGCTGGATACTGAACTTTTAGTATTGAGCAAAACGCCAATCGGAGGTGGGAAGGGATGAACAAATTATTGCCTTCAAAGGCAGTGAAAATTGTGAAGATTGAAACTGGGGAGAAAACAATTTATTTTCCGCTGTCGCATTTGATTCATGCAGAAATTGAGCCAGGAAAAGTGATTTTTTCCGGATTCAGTTACGATATTTTTTCTTCTGCTAATTCAGAAAAGTATGAATAGGGGGTCGGATTTGTCGACTCCCCCCAAAAAACAAAGGAGTGATCTAGTTTAAAACTGAAAAAACTTTTAGGAGATCTGATTCCCATGTATCTGGTCCAGTTGAAGCGCGGTGACAGATGGAGTTTGAGAAAAAACCAGAAAAAGGACGTGAATTCATTAAAGGCTTATTTTTTCCCAGAGCTTGGGCAAACCCAGAATCTCACCCGAAAATTGGATATTTTTTCTCGGAGAATATCCCGGAAAAGCAAGGTGATTGTATCTATTTATTCGAGGACCGTTGTCGACTCGGAAATAACAGCATTGGACTAGAAAATCAAGAAAAAGAAACCGAAGTCGTGTCATTTATCTATAAGAATGGCCAGTTAGCCCGATCGTGCACAACCGATGAAAATGGGAGAGTGATTAGTGAGTGTTTCTGTGATGACGACCAGCTCACTTACAAATTTGATTACGATGAGCAAGGCTGGATTCGGAAAACTTTCTATGACGAAAAACAACAGGAGCGAGGCTTTTTACAATGGATAAGGTACTTTATACATTCGCTTTGCTACTTTTTTTAACGATATATGTCGCGCCTGTCGTAGTAGTGGCAAGTGTTGTTTATGATTTCATTAGACGGAAGTTATTCAAGAAATAAGAGGGAGAGAAGAGAATGGGAGCACCTGATCTCAAGGGGACGATTGCGTTTATCTCGAGCTTCGCTGATCTGTTCATGCTGTTTGCTGCTGTTGCGATTGTCATCCTAACATTTATAGCTATCTGGCAGATTGGCTTTAAAGGAAAAAAGCCTGTTAAAGTCTTTACCCAATATTTTGTTCGTATTCTCGCATTGTGGATCATCTCTTCATGCCTGATCATCATGGTTGCAGCCCAATTGATGTCCTCGTTGTGGGACAGCGTTTTATTGGTGATCGATATGGTCGGGGGCAAACTTGCAGAGGCTGCGAAAGGAGATATGTGATGGAATTAATCCAAGGACTGATGTTTTTGAGCGGTCAGTTTGCAGTGACGGTTTTTTCAGTAATCTTCGCACCGCTAGTCATACTTATCGGTTTTCGGACCAATTGGAATATATCCAGGATGTTGAAAAAAATTGCTTCAATGCTTTTAGCCTTTATCATTGTGTCTGGCTTCTTTATATCGGTTGGAAGCTATGGTCATGAGGAAGAGGCTGAACAGTGGGAAAAAGAAGTGAAGGCGTCGAAAAAATGATTTGGTATTTAATCTTCACTATTTTCGTGGCGGTGCTCGGAGCTTTCACTTTTTGGTTTAGGAAGAGAGAAAGAGTGGAAAACCAAGCGCTAACCACCAAACCGAACACAGAAGATGTTGATGAAATAGAGGACTAGCGAGGCAGGCTAGTCCTTTCTACTGAAAGGAGTGATCCTGATGAAAAACCACTCATCCCGGTTTCATTCGTCCCGAACTCAAAAAATTCCTACTTGGTTGAAAAAAGCTGGGGAGATATTGAAAACGGACGTTTTACCGGAGGTATTAGATGCTTTGTTTGAACCAAAAGAACGGAAGAAGATCGAGGAATGGTTTAAAACAGAACCACTAGATGAGAAAAAAGAGGAAAAGAAAGAGCAACCGAAGCGCGGTCGGATCGCCGGGAAAATGGTGACGGATTCCCCGAAGCATATCGCATTTGCTCGTCACAGGTCTGGAAAAATCCTCTCCTTGGTCCGGGAGGAAAATGAAGAATCGAAAGACAGTCTTTCCACTCCGATGATGGTGGTGGGAAAACAAGGAGCCGGAAAGAGCACTTTGTTCATCAACATGGCCTTGGAGTTTTTCGGGGTTCGTGCAAAGAACCGAAAAGAGTGGGAACAAATTGCCCGATCTGTCTTCTTGTTTGATGTCGCAGATGGCGTGATGTTACCGGAAATTCTGGCTTGCGTGCCAGAGTGGATCAGGGACCGGGTGGTCATCCTGAACCATGCCAATGTGGAGCGTGTTGTTCCTATTGATTGGCACGATCTCATGAAACTGTACCAGGATGACGAATCCATTGCTGCTGAGGTGGCCGAGATTGAAACCGAGCTATTGCGGAAGTTTCTCAAAGATGACACTCAAACGGTATCTATTGAAAGATTTTTCAAAAGCGCTCTTCAAGCATCATATCGTGTCGGTGAAGGAAACTTGCTTGACGCCATGAGGATTCTGAAGGATGGAGAGTATCGGGACGAACTCATGGAAAGACTCAGTGAGACTGATTTTGAGTTGGAGATTGCGATGAATCAGATTGACGAAGAGAGCGAAAAAGAAAACAGCCGAGTGCTAGAAACCATCGAAAACCGAATTGCACAATTGAGATCATACAAGCGCCTTTTCTACTCGCTCAGTCAGACAAAAGATGAAAACATCGACTTTTGGGAATGGATGAATGAACCGTATCTAGTACTAATCCACATTCCAAACTCTAAAGAGACTTTCCAAGATTTTGCTTTTACCCACTATATTATCAAGATTTGGCGTATGATGATGGCCCGTGAGATGATCCCGAATTCATGCCGCAAGGAATGTGCGGTGATCGTAGATGAAATTGATCTGATCATCAAAAACAAACCGGTTCAAAACATATTCCTACAAATGACTAAGAAACCGCGGAAGTATCGGACCAAGTTCATTTTCTCATTTCACGATTGGTCATCATTCGCGAAAGCTGGCCAACGCAAGAGTGATATTCTGAGGTCATTCAAAACAGGAATGGATATGGTTCTGTTAAAGGGAAGCGATGAAGTGTTTCAGGATTTTGAAGTAGAACTGGATCCGTTCACTGTTGAGGATTTTCACAACTTGGAGAAATACCAAGGGATCATGCGGATTACTTGCAATAAAAAGGAGTATGTATTCCGCGCGAAGCTACTTGAACCAGCTTTAATGCGGTTGTCATCGTTCTCTGTCCCTGATCTGGAGAATCAATTCGGTATGACGAAAGCATCAATTATAAAAAAAGCAAGGGAAGTTCTCTTGCCTCTGTATGCCAGAAAAGAGGCAAAATCCAAAAGAGAAAACGTGACTACAAAGGATAAAGTATTGGTATTGTTGCGTGAGACACCCGGTTTAACAACAAAGGAAATTTGCGAGGAACTTAATATTTCCCGAATGACATTCCAGCGTATAAAAAAAGAGTTGAAACTTCAAGAACAAAGAAACGGAAAAAAACTAGTGTATTTTGTCTAACTGTAACATGTAACATGGATTTCCTTTCCCGGATTTTTGCTAAGAGAAAATATCGAAGTTATATGGGTTTTCGGCTACGATGTGTAACATCATTTCACTTCGATGTTACACATCATGTTACAAGAAAGGAGAGGGAAAATGATTGAAAGTGGAGCAAAAATTATTGAGTGGATTATGATAATTTCAAATTCTATATTGATATTTTTGCTAACATATAAACTGTACCAAATTTTTTTGATTTGGATTGGTCTGGAAGTACAAAGAAATCCGGTCATTGACCGGTGGGCATGGAGACTAATTCTCATTGGATATATGTTATTGTTTTTGTGTTTTGGGTTACTGATTCTGGTTTATTATTGGGTGTTTCTTGTGCTTTTTTTGGTGATTGGATTTTTGGGGAGAAAAACATTCGCTCCTTTCGTCAATCCATTTGTTTGGATTGGGAAATATCCGTGGAAAGTGGCTACTATTCTATTAAAGGGAAAAAGAGGAATAAAAGATTAAAACTAAAGTTAATGTCTGTCTGTTCGACCGCCGCTGTAATGCTTTTATGAAGCGCAAAGGATGGAAGGTTATGCGTTTTACTTATAATGATATAAAGAAGAAAAGAACACAATCTATTGATAAAATCATAAACTACACTCATAAGAAATAAGCTGCCCTATAAAGAGAAAGGATGGCTTATTTTATTGAAAAAGCTTCTGATAGAAAATAAATTAATCATGGTATTGTATAAAGATCGTTTTATTATGAATGTTCGGATATAATTGTGTTGGAAATAATAACTAAGGAGGAGTTCTATGAAATCTATTTTGACAGTTTGGCTTGCCATAATCCTGGCGCTATCTGGTGTTACCTTTGATATGCCAACAGCCTCGGCGCTTCCTGATACTCCATCGCTGGCAGAGGCTCAAGCTGAACTTAACGCACTGACCGTTGCTCCCGAAGGATCGATGACAGGGTACTCGAGGGACAAGTTCCCACATTGGATCAATCAAGGAGACGGTTGTAACACTAGACAAGTTGTTTTAAAGCGCGATGCTGACTATTATGAGGGTGAATGCCCTGTAACCTCCGGAAAATGGTATTCCTACTACGATGGGGTTACCGCCTATTCACCATCCGAGATCGACATCGATCATGTAGTTCCCCTCGCAGAAGCATGGCGAAGCGGTGCCAATGCATGGACCCAAGAAAAGCGCCAAGCATTTGCAAATGATCTTGACAACCCCCAACTCATCGCAGTGTCTGCCAGTAGCAACCGAAGCAAGGGAGACCAGGACCCATCAACGTGGAAGCCATCAAGGGCTGGCGCACATTGTGCGTACGCTAAGTGGTGGATCCGAGTGAAATATAAATGGGGTTTGACTTTGCAATCGTCGGAAAAGACTGCACTACAAAGCATGCTCAATACTTGCTCTTATTAATTTGCAACCCGAGAAAGGAGTTACTCGGATGCAAGAAATAACATCAACATTTACTGCAACTCATGGTGTGATGACAAACGAAGTCGGTGTGATTAGTGGCGACCTCATGTTACGAACTACATGCGATGACGCCGGAACTCTTAAAATGTCTATTACATACGTCGGCGCCGAGGAGTGGTACACACTGCCAGGTAAGAACTATCGCCTGCACGATCCGCGCGACCACGAGGTTATCCACCGTATTCTCGTCAATGTTTTGGAACGTCCTTAAAAGAAAAAAAGCTGCCTTATTCAGGCAGCTTTTTTTGTGCGCAAAAACAAAAAAATTAATACTTTGACCCTAAAAATGACCCCCTGATAGGTATATTACTTATGAAGGGGGGAGATTTGGAGATTTGCAAAAAAATTTCATCCCAAATGTCTAATTTAGAACTGTGGCTTCCCATTATGTTTTAGTGAAAAGAGTTAAGGAGAGAAAAAATCATTTCCTGTTCTTCCATATTGCTTGTGAAATCATTACTAATTCAAAAAAGACGCCATAATGGGCGTCTTTTTTGAAAGGAGGAATTTAAATGAATGCAAATTTGGTGACCTGGGAGCAACTAGCAGTCATTGTCAGTATTATTTTAATGGTAATATCTATAATGAATCAGAACGGACGTAAAAGATAATGATTCCATTGACGATTCAGCAATTCATAAGATGAAATCT
Organism: Thermoactinomyces intermedius; assembly: GCF_013912365.1. Taxonomy (NCBI): domain Bacteria; kingdom Bacillati; phylum Bacillota; class Bacilli; order Caryophanales; family Thermoactinomycetaceae; genus Thermoactinomyces; species Thermoactinomyces intermedius. Next base: position 2,605 of record NZ_JACETT010000063.1, on the reverse strand, counting down.
TGTTGTTTTTCAAAATTTGCTAACACTAATGTGGTTAGCGTTAGTGCTAGCATAAATGCTAGCATCATGGACGTTGTGCATGATGTCCAAGTGAAAATGAAAAGCGAATAATGAATGGCAAAATAGAATCTCTTAGGCGTATGTTAGTGAGCTTCTATTTTTCCTTCTGAGACGTTTTGAATCCCTATCGAGTTTAAAGAAAGGGTTTTAATTTTTGAGTTTATTTTACAACACCAAAAATGTTGCGCCGAGGGATTTGGAAAACACATGAGCTGTTTAATCAAGGTGTAGCCTATTACATGAATTTTCTGTTGCTGATACGTCAGGAAGCAGTGGGAAGTCAGAGTAAAGAAGAGATTCAGCGACAGCTGATGGACCACATCCGCCAGCGACAAAGTCGGACGGGTGAAGTCGGAGAACCCGAAGACATTTTATCTGCACTTCGAAAAATGTATGAATGTATTATAACCGGAAATGCATCTCAATCAGCAAGTACCTGGTTGGGGCGTCTTGTGGATCCCAACACTGTATCAGGAAAAGGAATATCCAAAGCAGGGAGAAAACCTCGATGGATGAAACTGAAAATGCAAGGAGACCCACGATGGGAGGAAGAGTATCAAAAGGACAAAGAAAGAAGCAATCTGATCCTTGGTTGGACATCTTAAATACTTTGGAAACCTACAGGTTACAACCAATTCTTCATTTATACACGGATACCCGCGAAGATATTCAGTGGAACCCAAAGCGACAGACCCAAGTTGTACGAAAATGGGATAAAGAAATGTTCCAACAAGCAATGACTTTTATTGGAGTTCTAAAAAACTGTCAGCTCAAACAACAACCGAAAAAAAGATTTTTTGCCGCATATGAGCGGCGAATGCATGATACTGTGACCCACCCTCTTTTTCAATACAAAATTAATTACCGAAGGACTCTTGATTTGGAAGTTCGTCTACTGGCCAGATTTCTCGAGGGGGGAAGAAAAGTTACTAAAAGACATTTCTTCATAGTAAAAGATGGTAAACAATATAAATATGAGTGATATGGGGGGCTTTAATTATGAAGTGGTACAAAAATATAAATGAAGATGCCAAAGTTGCTTTTGTATTAACTTTGACAGAAAAACTTTCAGATCAAACGAAAAACTACGATTGGTATGATCGGATCAAAAGAGTGGTGGATATGTGCTGGGATTGGGTTAAAAATAGAAAATATAGTGCTGTGGACATTTATGACGTGTTTGCTGATGAAGATGAAGCACTGGTTTTCATTGAGCACTATCCGGGAGTGGTTGATAATCCTGCATTACTATCTCTATTCTTCTGCATATTTGATGGCATCTGTTATGCTATATGGAAAGCCTATCAATTAGAGAAAGATTATTTCCCACAATTGCTTGAAAGCGAAAGTGATCAATCCATCGAGATCTTTATGGAAAAAATCGTAAAAGTAAACGGCTACCAAGAAGAATGGGCAGATCGTTTAAAACAATACCTATTGGAAAATTATCCGGCAGGCAGTGATAGGAAAATTAAGAGAGAAGAATTGTTGAGGTTGATTGCATAAAAAAATGATTAAGTGGAAACATTTCCGCTATATTTGGCGTAATATATGAAGGGGATTTTCCCCTTTTAATCGTCCCAATTGTTCAGAAGCAATTGAGTAAAAGACTTTTTGATGATTTCCAAAGCCGATACTCTGAAATCATCAAACCCTTTCCCATGGCCATTTTTGGCTGTGGGATTCTTTATTTTGTTAAAGCACAGTTCATTTCACAGTTCAAACCACAGTTACACAGACAACATTATAAATAAATAACTATAAAAAGAAAAATATAAATAATTAAGGCTAAAAAACAAAATGTTTTTTAGCCTTGAATCAAGGTGTATTTAACAAGTCTTTTTATAAGAAATCAATCACAGAGAGAAAAGAGTTAAAATAAAAATTCTTCATTCATTCAACTTTTCTGCTGTGAGAATCTTCAATTCAAAAAATATCAGTCAGAGTTTCGCCAGCAAAGAAGGCGGCCACCTGTACGAAGTTGACACAATGGCATTTTCGTTCACTGTGAAAGTGGCGTGCCGGGAGATTGACTAAAGAAAAAGGAGGTTATCGTATGAAAAAATTAGACGAGAGACAAAGCCGGTTCATTGAATCCAGTTTAGAATAAAAAAAGACCGTCCGATATGGACGGTCTTTTTTATGCATGCAAAAATACATGCTGATCCAATATTAAAGTTCCCTGGTATTTTTCATAACCACTCGACATTTGAATTTCAAGAGGTTTCGGTGGTTATCTGGACTTTCCTCACCATATGCTTGGGCAATAATTAAAAGCCCTTTGCGAGGATTTGCCGAAGCGCAAGAAGCCCTTCAACGAATGTTTGAAGAACGTTATTGTTAACCAAATATTGTAAATAAACAAAATAAGGGGATTTTCCCTTTCCACACAAGAGACTGAATATTCAGTCTCTTGTGTGAAGGAAACCGGTTCCCTATCCATTCCAAATCCATTTCAGAGATACCCTATCTATCTTACATTACACAAAATTCTTGACGGTACCATTGTAAACTTTGTATATTATGTATATAGTGTATATGTAAT